>JAATVR010000434.1 GCA_014523665.1 Nitrososphaerales archaeon TH526 | reverse complement strand
CATCCTCCTGTAAGAAGTGTAACAGTATCAAGTAATCTGTCACCAAGAGGAGTCGGTAAAGTACGCTGTGCATTGGGAAGTTCAATGGATTTGAGAAGGGCTCCAGATTGTAGATCATACACTCCCAACTGTCCTCCTTCAAATGGAGCAGCATAGACTTTATTTTTCTCTGGTATAGTTTCATCTTCAAAAACACCCCCAACTGCTGACGTTGTATTTATGTTCTTTGTGATATTATCAGTCAATGTATTAATTATTGAAACCAGAGGTTTTCCTAAAATAGATACTGAAAGTAGAGATAAAGATTTTGCTTGTGTGTCAGGGGTCGTTGTAGTAGTATTACTGCCGCTGCTCACCCCAATGATATCACTGCCATCCTCACTAATGGAAAGTCTCATAGGCCTACTTGGAACATCTATTTCATTTAGCACATGGTGACCACTTACAAACTGAGGCATAATTGTTATAATTGTAGTGGTGACAATAAGTGCTAATAACGTAACAATTAAT
Organism: Nitrososphaerales archaeon TH526; assembly: GCA_014523665.1. Classification (GTDB taxonomy): domain Archaea; phylum Thermoproteota; class Nitrososphaeria; order Nitrososphaerales; family Nitrososphaeraceae; genus TH5896. The sequence goes on along the minus strand of JAATVR010000434.1, from coordinate 3,944 downwards.
AGCGTTACAGAGTGAGTCTGAAATGAGAATTGAGGTGTTCTCAATTTAGTATTATTTATTATTGCAGCAATCATCTTCTAATCTAGAATGGAATAATTAAGTAAATAAGTATATTGAAAATGTCTCCAAGAATTCTGCTCGCTGAAATCGTCGCTATTTGATCCTTTCCCCTGCTACGCCAGTAATGATTAAGATTTTCTTTTAACTTTGATTCTATACCCTTGTAATCGACAATCTGCATTTTAATTTACAACAAGCATTGATTTCACATAAAATATTTGCTGTTGAAGTTGACAAAGTGCCGCACTGTCTTGCACTGCACTGTATATTCCATAAAGTATTATGATATTGAAAAAATTTCAACTAGTAAGATAGTCGACTTCACATTTTCATACAGCTTGTTTAGCCGTCATTAGTTGGTCAACGCATCATCAACCAAGAAAACTTATATGAAAGATTGCTGAGGCAGAATGGCTGCTATAGTACTCTTTAGACAACAAATTTACATTTGTTTCGCTAAAACTTGAGGACTTTTATCGATTTGAAAAATGGTGAACGAAAGAATTAGGTAGCTAAAATTTACCAAAGTTCACATGAATAGCGTAGTTGCATGGTTTTGCAAATCCAAAGGATTTTCACTAATAGCTTCAGTAGTTTCAGTGCTTCTTACCTTAGGGATGACTTCCGAAGGAATATTTGTTTCCAATTTGGAGAATGCATTTGCTCAACATGGTTATACTAATATGACAACCCCGGGACATATAATGACTGGTGGAGAAGGAATGCAGCATGATAGCGGACAAGGAATGTCAGGCATGAGTGGAATGACTGGTGGAGGAATGCAGCATGATAGCGGACAAGGAATGTCAGGCATGAGTGGAATGGAACATGGTACTGACCATATTCCTGGTATGACTAATGAAATGTGTAGTATGGGAGAAGATATGCCCCCTCACTATTGTGAACCGTCATCAAGTAATGAGTTCAGTTAAGGGAGTAAAAATTAGTGATGTTGCCATACTAAATGATACATCAGTAATGGCGACCGTAAGTCAACTTAATCCTATATCTAATAATACTGTAGAAGATATCGTTGTGGTAGGTGGAGGAGGAGATTTGGCTGGTTCAACAATCTTAGAAGGTAACTGGAAACAAAATACAACTTCTACTCTTAATTTTGAAGGTACCGGATCATTATACTCGACAGATAAGCTAACTGTACACTTATTCCCGTTCAAGGGATAGAGGTTCAGTCGGTTGGGTGGATATGTTTATCCACTTTTTTTTGTACCATGTTCAGTGTCGCCAAATGGTGTAATTAATGTGATGCGTCAATTCGGGAGTTTTCAAGGAACCCAACGATATTGACATTTACTAAATGGCACAATGGTAATAATTCCCTTTATCACTTCTCAATTATTCCAATAGTGACTGCCCAAGCATCTCGTTCGCAAGACAAATGAAGGTGGAGGCAGCAATAACGACTTGTTCTATATTATCGAGCTATCCTGTAAACAGCTTTGCTGTCTGCGAAGCAGCAATATTAATTGGTTCCCAGACAGGTGAAACCGGAGGAACATAGCAAGCATCATAATTTGCCAAATTATCGACAGTAGCTCTTACTAGTAACGCGAAGGCTAACAGATCAATCCTACCTTTAACTGCTTCTCCCCCAACAATCTGAGCTCCAAGTATTCTGCGACTTTTTTTATCAGCTACTAATTTTATTAATATTGATTTCTTGTTTGGATAATAGCCAGCCCTAGTCACACTTTTTATTTCTTTTTCTACGGGATCAAAGTCATTTTCTAGCGCCTCTTGTTTATCAAGCCCTGTCTTTCCTATATATAGGTCAAAGGTTTTAGTAATTACACTTCCAGCTACTCCCTTAAATTCCGCATTACCTCCTGCTGCATTTTCACCTGCAACTCTTCCTTGCTTGTTTGCTGTCGTACCTAATGGTAGATAGACATCCTTATTTGTAATATAGTTTCTAGCAGTTGCGCAATCTCCAGCTGCAAAAATGTTTGGGACGTTTGTTCTCATATGTTCATCTACTCTAATTGCATCATGAACACCTAATTCTATTCCTGCATTTTTAGCAATTTCTGAATTTGGTCGCACGCCTGTACCTAACAATACAAGGTCAGTTGCGATCTCTTTTTTCTTGGTAGTTCTCACAAGTTCTAGGTATCTTACGTCGCGAGAAGATGAGTGTGATGAAGTCACAACTTCTTCCAAACCTTCTCCTAGAACTAGTTTAACACCATTATCTTCTAATTCTCTTTTGACTATATCCGCCATACCTTCATTAAGTAAGCTCGGAAGAACGTAGTCGGCCATCTCGACAATAGTTACATCCATTCCTCTTCTTCGAAATGCTTCTGCCATTTCTACTCCTATCAGACCTGCTCCAATTATCACACAGGATTTCGAATTCCTTATTGAATCCTGTATGTGGATTCCATCACTATAATTCCTCAATAGTAATAGTCCCTTTACCATTGTTGAGCTTCCCTTCACCTGGTTACTGGTATCGTCATTGACAAAAATTCCTTTTATCTTCGGAACTGCAGATCTAGCCCCCGTTGCTATGACAAGTGAATCGTAATCGAATATTAGTCGAATTGGAGCTGCACTAGAATATTCGTTGCCGTTATCCTTAGGATTCAGAGTTTCGGCATATACTTTTTTGTTTAATCCATCAATTTTGACAGCACGAGTATTTGCAATGATATCAATATTGTATTTGTTTTTGAATCTTTCCGCTGGTCGTGCTATTAACCTATTGAAATTATCTATAAGTCCTTCTATGACGTACGGCATGCCACATGCCCCATAAGAGACCACAGGTTCTTCTTGAATAATTTTTATTTCTGCATCAGGATCAATTCGTCTGGCTTTTGATGCCGCGCTCGTCCCAGCAGCAACGCCTCCAATTATCAAGATTCTCTTGTTACTTACCATTCTACTACCACTACTGTCATTTTACAAATAGTCTGCATATGAATTTACCAGGCTTTGTTTCGTGCTAAGTTATGTCGATGAAACTGATTGTCTTGCACTGCAATCCAAATTCTTAGAAATATTTAATTTCATTGTATCAGTTATTCATTAGTTAGTGTCAAACATAATCAATAACATTGATTTAGATAAGGTAGCAGAGACTACTGAAAGCGGAAAGAAAGAAAAACTCACTTTAAGAAAACCAGTTAAATTATATGGTGAATGGAATCTTGACTTAAGTAAAGGATATCAATTCAGAACTGAACTGTCATACGAGAAAGGAAAGCAAGTAGTTGAAATAGATTCTCCTTCATTTCTTGGCGGTAATGGAAACAGACTTGGACCCATGGCATATTGCGTTGCAGGAATCACATCTTGTTTTATAGCCACATTTGTAACTGTAGCCTCATCTAAGGACATAAGACTGTCAAAACTAAATGTGAATGCACAATGCAATATCAACTTTGCAAAGACATTTGACGTAGCGGATGAACCAATAACTGAGGGAATTGAGTTTCAAATTGAAGCTGAAAGTCCAAATGCAGACAAGCAACAGTTGCAGGAAATAATTAGATTGGCCGAAGAAAGGTGTCCTGCAATGTATAGTATGAAGCATGAAATCAAGGTGAATTCAACAATAAAATAGTAAGGCAAGAACGATTAGTTTGTCTTTGATAGACAAACGACTAATTAGATATTCTATAGCAGCCACTAATTAACTGCTGTGAATATGTATTAGACAAGCTGCACGAATTCCTTGACAGTCAAACCTTGTCTACAACGCACAACTAGGTTTAGTCGTCTTTATGGAACTGAAAACTATAAGAACATGGGGGATCAATTTCAAACAATATATGTTGAATATATGGAAGAGTCCATTAATCATGCTTCTAGCAGTTATATCAACTGCAGTCATAGCTACTACAGCCATATCATTT
>JAATVR010000041.1 GCA_014523665.1 Nitrososphaerales archaeon TH526 | reverse complement strand
GGCTAAACCTATAGCATGTCTTGCCGCATTCATTGATTCATTGGAACCATCAACTGCAACAAGTATCGCTGAATATTTGGTATAAATCGCCTGTTGTTTACGCACTACTCATAATATCACCCCTCAAAAAATATAAAGGTACTTTTTCCAAATCATATGCATATTTCTGTTTCTAATGAAATCGATTCGTAGTTTGAGGTTTAGATATTTTATGCTTAACAAGTTGTTATTTAATTACAAATGAAATTAAAGATCAGATTTGAATTAGCAGCATCTTATTTTGCATTTTACGGAATATGAATCGGATAATATCAAGGCGTGTATCAAGATCCTACTTATAATTCTGATACAAGCAATTTAACTTTCTTTTTAAAGGTAATGATTCAACTTTCTGAAAGGAAGAGCGCATAGTACTTGAAAGAAAAAAATATGTAAAATCAGAAAATATAAACGGGATCTTATTGATCCCGAACCTTGAACTTTCAAGGTTCATAGTGCCGGGTTTATGACCTTATATCAAATTCCAAAGACTATGGGAACTAGGATACTTGTTAATATTGTTACCATCACGATTGATATGAAATCCAAGGGAAGTCCTACTCTAGCCATTTTTCCAGCAGTTACATAGCCACTTGAAAATACTATTGCATTTGGAGGAGTACCAACAGGCATGATAAACCCGTAGCTTGCTGCTACTGCAACAGGAGCCATAAGTAATATTGTCATCCTTTATACTTGTTTTTATCTTGGCCATATCGAATTCAAATTTCTTATGCTCTGATTTTAAACGTGTAATCATCTCGGGTATCGGTTCATTAAAGTCTATTCTGTTACCTGAGGTCATAGTATAACCTTACGGTTACTCTTAGAAAAATATATTCTGTTGATATCACAGTCGCCATACAGTTAGGATCAGATATCAGGGGATTATCCTGGCTGGTTTCTTGCATTTGGCCGTGTTGAGGTCATGAACGACTTCTCAATGAGAATCACATATCTCCAATACCGTCAATTGCTAGGAATAACTACTATCGAGCTAATCCTTCTCCAAAAAGAATTTCATCAACCGTTGCAGGGGAACTGTATCTGCAGAATCAGCATAAAAGGTTGTTTTTGAATGAGAGTTAGAGATGGTGGTGCAAAGGATGACGGTATTGCATTGATCTAAGGTATAAAAGCTTCATTTTGCATACATTGGTTCGCCCACATTAAGCTTTATTGTATGTATCAATAGTATGGTATGTACTTTCAGTATCATATGTCTGATAGCACTATGTACCTACATAATAACAATTAACGTAATTATGCGATGTATTATTAACAAATAAATACAATACGAGACTTCCTACACCTGAAGCGGATATGATAAAAGAAAAGAAAGTGCGGGTAGTTTATGTGAGGATTCGTGCAGCTAGGCCAGGCATTAAACCAACTCTAATGGTACCTATTCCTAAGGCAATAATTGACAAGCTGAATATCGTAGAGGGTGAAACCTTCGCGATGTTCGTAGAGAGTGAAAAGAGCTTTAGGCTAGTGCGAACTAAACCATGACTAAATGACAACAAATCAAAGTATTAGAAATAGAAAACTTAGGAAGATAAACATACACATATCGTCCAATTGCTAAAGAAATAATGGTCTTATATATACCAGCCTTATAATTCGAGTAAAATCATGATCCTGATATTTGAATGACAAGATTAGTTCAGACCTGCAATAGTACTCAAGTCCTAATGGCTAATTGATAGTACTAATTAAAGATCCTTCGTATTGTTTGGTTATACTATGTATAGGGAAGCGAGACAATGGAGGTTATAGCAACAAGTACTTATTGTAAAACAATAATATGGAAATTTATATGCAGAATTGGAATGATAATATGAATAGTCTTAGAAGAGAAAAAGGAGAAAAGTCATTGGTGGGGTCGCAGCCGGTACGAGCGCAGCAGCAAAAGCAAGACGAATCGATCCAAATGCAGATATAAAAATTATTCAAGAAGAGCCTGTAATTTATTACGGGGCCTGTGGCATCCCCTACGTTCTCGAAGGACTAATTGGTGATTTCAGTAAGCTTATTGCAGATCAGCAGAGAAATTTGAACACGACTACAATATTGATATTATTGAAAATACTCGTGTTGTTAAGATTAACCCCAAAGATAAACAGGTCTATACAGAAGTGCAGAATAGTACGGATGATAATAGCAAGGATGACAATGATATTTCAAAATTTAAAAGCTATTCCAATAACCTTCCCTCCATTATGTACTATAAATCAGTTATTGGCTTTTCTCTAATTTTCTTTGCGGCTTCTTATTAGTACACCAGAGGAGATAGCAGTTGAGTGACCCGATTACCTACAAAGGTATCCTACGAATATGACTAATGTCCCAGCAAAACTATCGCTCATATCTAAACACAAGCAGCGAGCCAGGACTCCATAGGGTTGTCGTCGGGATAATTGGACCTTCCTTCATAGCTTGCACCGGACCCATCATGTCAGTGATCACGTAGATAGTACGGCCATCCGGATCAAAGGCAATGTCACGATAGCGGTTCTCTGAGCGGAAAAGTTCCACAGGCTCACGTGCAAGCGCTGTGCCATTTTCGTTTAATGCTATTTGGAAGATCCTACCCGCCTTCAAGGTCGTCATCATTAAGTTATTCTCCCATCCTGGAATAACATCTGATGTGTAAAGGCGCAAGCTTGACGGTGCAACGGTTGGATAACAGGTAGAGGTCATTTCTCCGCATGAGGTGGCTGCTTCTGTAAAATTAAAGTCTTTATCTACCGTGTAAAAAGTTTGGATTGGGGGCACGAAATTTGTTGCATTGAATTGGCTTTCATTCATTACAGTCACGCCAGCAGGTGCAGGTGCAACATCATTAAATGTTAGCTCACTACAATTCTCTGCAGCAGACCAGTTATAGTACTGATATGCTTTGTCGTCAATGTAGCCTGAGACATAGGGCCATCCATAGTTACCACCTGCTACTAGGCGGTTAAGTTCGTCGTCACCATGCTCTGCAACGTAAATATCGCCTGTAGGACCAACTGCTATACCTTGAGCATTGCGGTGACCATACGTATAGACGTGGCTTTTGACTCCGTTGATCTCAGGATTGTCTTCAGGGATGGAGCCATCTGGATTCAGGCGGAGCACCTTACCTTCGTATGTAGTCCAATTCTTGGCAGCAACTTGGTCTGCAGTTGGGAGATGCTGCGCCTGGTTATTCAAACATGCCAATGCCAGTTGGTTTTTGCCCTGATCGCCTATAGTAGAATATAGCTTGCCATCAGGACCAAATGTCATACGACCAGAGTTATGATCACCGCTTCCTGATAGACCATTAATTAGATCTAGTGGCTCGCATCGTATGTGAACCGAGTAATTTTGGTTTTGAGCTCAGGTATTCCTTCAGCAGAATCTTCCTCATAGGTATAGGCAACGTAAATATGATGGGTATTATTAAAGTCGGGGTCAAATGCCATTCCCAGAACACCATCCTGGCCTTTAGATTGGTTAGCGTTAGGGATAGGCATAGTGCTAAGCTTTGTACCATTAATTGGATCTATCCTTACAATATCCTTTCCTACCCGTTCTGTGATCCAGAGTGTGCTGTCAGGCCCATAAAGAATATTTAAAGGCGCACTTAGGTTTCTTGCTATCGCACTAACAGAGAAGCCTTCCTGTTGTAAGAGCTGTTCACGAGCAGCGCTCTGGACAGGAGTCAATGTTTCGTTGCCAGTTACAGGAAACGGATCTTACAGTTGTGCAATTGCTAATCGTATGTTAGTAGTAGCACTATCAAGAGATGTTGGAACCGCTGAGAATAAGACTAGTCCAAACACTGCAATTAATGAAACATTTCTCAATTTGGATCTTGCATCCTTATAAGATGCCACAACAATTATAATATTATAAACTATAAAACAGTTATCGGGATCATAACATCTTTACACTATTAACAAACATTCTATTATGACGTATGCTTAGAATAGGCCGAAATGTTTGTGTAGAGTATGCGGAAGGCAAAACCGTGGAAAATTCGAATCTATTATTGGTCATCGCAGACAAGCGCCATTTTTATTCCATCTGGATCCGTGACAATGACCTTATTTATTGCTGTATGCAACGATGACTTTGGAATCCTTGGTAAAAGGCGCTTGTAAGATGCTTTGTCAGTAAAATGAACAGTGAACTGTTCAAGCCCAGAATCCCCCTCTTTATGAGAAATACCTGCACGACTTAGCCAGGTATTTAGAGCTAAACGATGATGATATCCTTCTATTGAAAGAAACGAAGCTCCAGGCATTGTTTGCATTAAGTCGAATCCAAGCATCTCATGATAGAAGTTAGTCGAAGCGGCAAGATTGGTAACCTTTAAATGCATATGCCCAATTATTGCTCCTCGTAGAAAGGTCATCGATTCTTTATTTGATGATTCGTTCATTATCATATCATCGTCATCATTTCTATTTAGTTCTGAAAGCAATGATTGAAAATTAAGTGCTAATGTATCCATTTGTACACGCCCATGTTCGTCAAATTGCCATAATTCTCTGGGTCTATCACAATAGATCTCTATTCCGTTGTCTTCAGGGTCTTGGAGATAAAGTGATTCACTGACCAGATGGTCGGCAAACCCAACAAATTGGATTCCTTGCTTTTCAAGGGATACGAATGTAGCAGCAAGACTCTCTCTATCGGGAGTCAGAATTGCAAAATGAAACAAGCCTGCCGACCCATGACGGGGTCTGCTCGCGTTAGGATCGTGCATAAGTGTTAGGATAGGAAGATTATCAATTTGAGAACCCAGGGTAGTATTAGCATCAACACAAGCTCGATCATCTCATGTCCACCCCCCCTAGAAATCTTCGTATTGGTATCAATCCGAACTTTTGGTAATATGCTAATTCTACATCCAAATCGATAACTCGGAGAATTGGCCCTTCGAGCCTAATTTGCGAATACATTTGCATTAAGACTCGGTACGGAGATATCGGCAATATATTGCATTAGTAAATACAAAGATTCGAGGACTTGGTTATTACTAATTAGGTCATTGAATAGCTAAAAAATCAAGCCTGATCAAAGCCTAATTGTTAATGTCTAGATATGTTGAATACTAATCATCAGTAACCTGTAAACTCCTCTACTCTGATTCTATCTCTTGGAATTTCTAGGTCTTCTTGAAGCAAAGTTTGCATAGCCTTTAGCATTCCAGGAGGGCCACAAATATAGAATATTGAATTTTTGAGCGTGTCAGCGTCTAGGTACTTCAAAATCATTGCTTTGTCTATTCTTCCATACTCTCCTTTCCAATTATCTGCGGTAGATAATGATGATGCTTGTCCAGATTGATCTTCTTCACTAATAGTATAGATAATCTTCAAGTTTTTATTTATATTTGCCCAATCATCAAACTCTTGTTTGAATAAGATGTTGTTACGGTCCCTATTGGAATCAAACATTATTATCTTCAATGACAGCTGCTTGTCTGTAGCGTACTTTATCATAGTCCTAAATGGAGTAACACCTATCCCCCCAGAAAGAAATACAGCAGGTTTTGAATAATCCTCATGTATTACAAATTGTCCCTCAGGACCTCTAACCTTAACTTTTGCCCCCCGCTCCAGAGTTGAAAGCCTTCTTTTATAAGGCGAATCTCTTATTCTGGTACTGAACATTATAAAGTCCTCAGTTGGAGAAGATGAAATAGTAAAATGTCTGATCGGGCCTTTGGGATCATTATAGACTTCCCCTATATCAAAAAAGGCAAATTGACCCGCACTAAAATCTAATAATGAGTTGTCCTCTTTCTCTTTACCAAACTTAAAGGATACTACATCAGTACCTTCAACTTTGTCTTTTTCTATTAGGGTTAGCTCAAGTTGGGAGGATTTATTATTCTTACCTTGTTTCTTAATTAGAATGCTATTCCCATCTACTTTTACTTGGTAGGTTGGTTCTGGCTCGCTTGCAGGAGGGCTCATTACTTCTCCTGTCCTTACATCAAATTTGGAACCATGCCAAGGACATTCGACTTCAAAGCCTTCAAGGGTGCCATCTGCAAGAGGACCACCTTCATGCGTACAAATATTGCTAATAGCATAGTATTTTCCCTCAATGTTAACTACACAGATATATTCACCATCAACTTGGACCTCTTTCATATGCGAAGGTTGAATATCCTTTGTATCAGCAACCTTGACAAAATCTTCACTCATAGGAATTCTTTGAATAGGAAGGCTGAGGCCTATATGGCTTTCTATCTTAGTCTTTGAACCTCGAGAAATTATAATTGTATGCTTTGAGCAATTATCACTCCTACAATGTGAGGGGGGAGAGGTTATCCTCTAGCTCAATTTGATATCTTTTAGTATGTGATTTGTTTTTAATTCCGCTTGCTTAATTGAAGCCTTTACCGTGTCTAATGAAAAATCTGCATTCTCACGAAGCGATGGAAATTGCTCATCCCTGGATATATAGTGGACTCCCTTAATTTCTGCACCATGTTGTTCTGATATTTTTTTATATTCTGTACGAATTTTTTTAAGCTTCTCTTTATTTTTCTCCTTTTTTTCAGAGTCAAGCTCTTCTTCGATCATGTGATACAGTTCATCAATGAATCTAAGATAGTAAGTTATTGTTTTCGACATTTGTATACTGTGCAAAGTTTTATCGCTGAACATAATATCTCTGGCCCTGTGTTGAACTTCAAGCAAATGATCTGGTAGGCTATCACATTTTTTGGGATAGTTTTCTACAAGGAAAACTCGTTTGTCATTAACTGGAGATGCCTCTATAACCTCTCTTAATGGAGTATTGCTTAGTAAGCTACCGTCCCAAGCGTATACCCCTTTTTCCACTTCCACCCATCGAAAATAGTATGATGGATAGCCGGTCGCAGCTAGTAAATGCTTTGAAGTTATTTGTCGTTTGCTACTATCAAAAATTAGCGGTTCCGAAGTCAATACGTTAACCGCAGTTATTATCAGACGTGAGTTAGGTTTACCACTGGGTTGCAATTTGTTATAATCAATATACTTTTCTGCTGTCTTCACTAGAGGTGAGTGGTCATATAAGTATGTCCATTTTGCAGGTGTAAAATACTGTAGATCTGTGAATGCGAATTCAGGCCTCCATCGGGGTACAAAGACCTTATCATTTCCATACAAAGCTGAATTATAAAATGACATTGATGATCTAAGTTGTGAAATATGTATTGTCGCTGGATGGGCTGACGTTGGTGTGGTTGGTGTTACTGAATGATGTAGTAATGGAGATGGAGGTGGTATCAGTGTTGGTGTTGGTAGTGGATATCCGGACAACCATTCTATAAAAGGCGAATTTAAGTTTGTACTACCCTCAGCTAGTTCCAACCAGAATTGTTCTAATTCCCTTTCGGGATGATCGCCTTTACTGCCTGCGATGATAGCAGCGTTTAGTCCACCAATTGATGTACCAGCAATTATGTCGATTTTTATATTGTTCTTCATAAGTGCTTTATAGACTCCACAGCCAAAGGCCCCTAAAGAACCTCCACCCTGAAGAATTAACACATTTTCGATGGTATCAGACATATTCTAATTTCCTACAATTACAACATTATCAGATTGGCATTCTTTATTGCCACGTAAGCTGCAAGTTACAGAACACGATAAAGTAGCGATTGAATCAGTGTTCAAATCATGATCATCGTCTTCAGCACCCATTTTGACCAGATACCTATAACTCGGTACCAATACATACCAATACATATTCTGCATATCCTCCTTCTGCGTAGGTACCCAACGACCTAGGTTTATCACATAGATTCTCCTCACCATTCATGCATGCAGGGCAAAGTCTTTCGCCTATCCATGGATAAATTAACACTTCTTCATTTTTACTGATGTTTCCTTCCAACGCTACAAAAGCTTCCTCACCTAAACTCATTACATATCCTGCTACTTCATGTCCAGGAGTTAATGGATATTTTACCCCTTTATTGATAGTCTTTAAGAATTGTCCGCCTGGACCTTTATAGCCACCTCCCCATAAGTGAATGTCACTATGACAGACGACTGCTGATTGGATTTTGATAAGGACTTGAGAACCATTTAGTTTTGGGAGTTCAGTCTCTTTTATTTCTAAGGGTTCTTTTGGCCTAACAATTCTTGCAGCCTTCAGATCAAATCTGCCTCTTTTGTATTTGCATCAGAGAGAGTATTTTCGTAGATAATTTCACTACTTATGAAGTAACCTTATGACATAAAGGGATTGCTTTGAAATATCGACAGAAAGCTGGAAATTTCCCTCCAACCATCATTTTCTAAATGGCATTATGCATCGGCCTTCAACTTATCATATAGTACATTATGAAAATAGTCAAAGAAGATTGTTATCATTTAAGAATTTGGAATAATAATGCTGTGCTACTTTTTACTATCATAGATACCGTATCAGTGTTTAGTTGACCGATGCAAAAGCCTTGATCAAGTTTGTGAATGGTCCAAAACTGTTGATGTTTCAAAGGAATGTGGGAAATCTGAGGACAGAAAAAGATAGATACAATCACATATAAGATAGAGATGGTTTGAATGGAAACAGCGTCGCAATCATTGGAGCAGCAGAGTGGAAGGCGGGATGCTTCAGATATTAAAAACATCCTTGATGACAAATCACTTACTTTTGCAGAAAAGGCAATAAGCATAACGAATGCTGAAACACGTGAGAAAAAGTCGAAAACTAAATCTATGTCTGGAGAAATTGTTGTTGTAGACGTGGATCTTGCTATGGCACAAGATAGTACAGGTCCATTAGCAATACGTTCGCTTAACGAAATGGGTATTGACAAGCTCTATAATCCATCAAAGGTTTTGTTAGTTATAGATCACACATTTCCTGCTGCAGATGAAAAGGTGGCAAATTTGCATGCCTTGATGCGAGATTTTGCCTCAAGACACAACTGTCTTCTGGTGGAGGGTTCAATCTCCCATCAGTACATTCTTGAATATCTTGCAAGTCCTGGTATGTTGATATTGGGAGCAGACTCACACACATGCCAAGCTGGATGTGTATCCGCTTTTGCTGCTGGAATTGGAAGTACAGAAATTGCAGCTGTATGGGCTACAGGTCAATTATGGTTAAGGGTTCCAGAAACCATAAAGATCAATTTATCTGGACATTTTAATAAAGGCGTATTTGCTCGAGACTTGATTTTAGACTATATTGGACAAGTAGGCGAAGACGGTGCTAACTACAAGGCATTAGAATGGAAATTTTCAAATGATTATATTAGTAGACAATTTAGTATGGATTCTAGAGCTTGTATAAGCAATGCATCAATGGAGTGTGGTGTCAAGATCTCGGTGTTTCCAACTGATGAGATCACAAGAAAATATTTGGATGAGTATCCTAGAATTAACAACGATAGACTAGGAACAGGAGAAATCCATTCAGGTACATCTGCGGAGTATGAAGATGAATTTGAAATAGAATGCAACAAGATAGAACCTAAAGTTTCTGGCCCAGATAATGTAGATAAGGTACATTCGATTGATGAGTTAGCAAACATGGAAATCGATCAAGCATTTATAGGTTCTTCTACAAACGGAAGAGTAGAAGATCTTGAGATAGCAGCACGTATACTAAATGGTAGAAAAGTTCATAAAAACACTCGATGTATAGTTACCCCGGCATCTGTCAAAGTATATGAAGATGCTATTAAACGTGGGTACGTCGGCATCTATTTGGAATCAGGAGCAGTTTTTACTAATGCCACATGTGGAGCATGTGTTGGAACCCATCTTGGTGCATTAGGAGAGAGTGAGATCTGTATATCTTCATCTTCGAGGAATTTTGTTGGTAGAATGGGAGCTCTCTCGTCAAAGGTATATCTAGCATCTCCTGCAACAGTAGCAGCTTCTGCAATAGAAGGTAGAATAGCCGATCCAAGAAGGTACCTTTAACTATGAATGATCAACCCAATATAGTTAATGGCATTTCAAAAGGAAGAGCTTGGATATTTGGAGACAATATTAATACAGACATAATCATACCTTTCAGATTCAAGAGTAGGACTAACGATCCATATGAAATGGCAAAATATGCCATGTACGGATTCGATCCTGATTTTCACAAGAAGATCTCCAAAGGAGATATAGTAGTGGCAGGCCGAAACTTCGGAGGAGGTTCTAGTAGAGAGCAAGCTCCAGTAGCATTAAAATATGCAGGAATTTCGGCAGTTGTGGCTGAAAGTTTTGCTCGCATCTTTTATAGGAATGCCTTTACGATTGGATTGCCCGCACTCGAAGTACCAGAAATAAAAGGTAAAATAAATCAGAAAGATGAGCTAAAGGTTGACATTACTAGTTTTACGGTAGAAAATATTAGAACAAAAGAGACTTTTCATGCAAGGAAAGTCCCAGAATTCATGCAGCAGATGTTGTTGGAAGGGGGACTGGTTGAATACTACAAAAAGTATAAACAATTTCCATGGATTCAAAGATAGCCCATAAATTTTCAGTCCCTTTCTTATTTGATTGGTTAGGATGTTTTCCTGTGACCGAAAGCTAGAAGGATCATTGGCAGATCGATCTTAGACCTCTTGGTATTGAAGTCAACACAATCCAGTCAAAAGTACTGACGAGTATGCGCAAAAACAATATAATTCATTCCGTTCACCATGAACTGACGTGGATTCATTTTTAACATATGTGCCATTATTTTCTGTTCCAATAGTTGCAGGACTCTTCGTTATAGCGCTGATGAATTTTTCAACCATAAGGAAAAATATGCACATGCAGACTGAGCGACAAATGAGAATTTTGAAAGCGCAAAGTGAGCAGCAGATATATTCTAGAATAATGGACGCTAGACTTAAACTGGAGAGTACCGAGACATTTACAAAAATGGCAGAGGAGAGTCCAATTTTTGCAGAGCGATTTACAGTGGTGGATAGGCCTGACGAATATTACATTATTGTGGCGTTTCTTGACTTATTTGAATTTTTATTTCGCCTTAACAAGAGATATGATAGATATTGAAATTTGGTCTCGTTGGAAAGGTCTCGCCGAAACGATAATCATAATACCGAAATTTAAGAGAGTATGGGAGAAGACTAAGGATGTCCACGCTCATGAGTTCAGAGATTTTATTGATTCACTCTAACATCTAATGTATTCGTAGAGTGAGATGGAATGCCGTTGCGCCATACAATCAGGACAATTCAATTATTAGCCAACAAGACTGATTGGCATTCCTGCCTTATTCAATCATTAGTTCCTAATATCATAATTGCGAGGAAAGGTATTATGTAATGGTATTCGCAGATTAATATGCATAAGAGATAGATTGTAATTAGAATGCCAAATGAAATATCATCAGCAGTCAAAGAAGAATTATTCTCTGTTCGCAAATTAAATAAAAAAATTCTAGATTGTAAATTATGCCCACGCTTAACAGAATACATTGGAATAGTAGAGAAACATCAAACAAAGAAGTTTATAAATCAGGTATATTGGGCAAAACCCGTTCCAAGCTTTGGTGATCCTAAAGCTAAATTATTGATTATTGGGTTGGCACCAGCGATGCATGGTGGAAATAGGACTGGAAGAATATTTACAGGAGACAGTTCTGGTGATTGGCTTGTAAGGGCCTTATATGAAACGGGATTTGCAAACAAGCCTTTCAGCGTGTCAAGAAATGATGGATTACGTTTGAAAGATGCCTATCTAACTGCTGCAGTAAGGTGCGCCCCTCCAAATAATAAACCAAATTCTACGGAAATATCTAATTGTTCCCAATACCTGTCAGCAGAAATCAATATGCTAGAAAGGACAACCAAGGTTATCGTGGTCCTTGGGAAGGTTGCTTTTGATGCCTTTTGCAGCATATCTAACATAACAGGATTGAAGTTTGGCCATAACAGAATCTATACTATAGATGGAGATAAGACCCTTATCGTTTCATATCACCCCAGTAGAAGAAACACTAACACCTATACACTAACATGGCAGATGTGGATTAGTATTTTCAAAACAGCCAGGTCGATTATTACTCCGGAAAAGAAGAATGTTTACGCAAAAATTGCCGTAGAATCATGACATTCTGTCAAAGAATACCTTATGCCTCCAGCCATTTAGTTAAGTATCACGGTTATCATCTAACTATTCAATTGCAATGGATGATTCGATTGTAGAAGTCCATTCTTTAGAACGATAAGTTTGAATAAAGACATAGTTGGGAAAGATCTAGTTCAAGACATTTCATTTTTTAATTTTCTCTTCAAGATATTCTTTCAAAGCTACGGTGTTGTTAAATCTCTTTTCTTTTGCACCATACAGTAAGGTAATTGAATCTTGTTCTTGCGTCATCCTAATGATAGTATTAACGACATCATTGTTTTTATCTAATTCTTTAAAGTACTTGTGTTTAAATTTATCCCACTTCTTTTCATCGTGTCCAAACCATTTTCTTAATGTATTACTTGGCGCAATATCTTTTTGCCATAGATCCACTCTAACCTTTTCTTTGCTTAATCCGCGAGGCCAAAGCCGATCTACTAATATCCTAAAACTCTTATCTCCTTTAGGATTATCATAGATCCTTTCGATCTTTATTATCAATCTCGAAGATTATGTATGAATTCGGGGTTCTTAGATAAAAAACTATTTGTTATTAGACCTATCAATGACAGAACCTACAGATAGCTCTTGTATGATCCAAGTAATGAACATTTTACCATCTGAATTTGATTTGCATACTTATTTTACATATGATTAGGCAGCTTAGTCCTATGGGATTTTGCGATATATAGCAAAGAACATACAAACAATGCATATATCTATGTCCCCTTATTCACAAACCAAATATGCTTATCAGTATATTGTAGCGGTTATAGCGGTCGGTACCATCGGTCGTAATAAATCCAATAACAGGAGGATATTAATGCTAATAATAATATATGTATCTTCTAACTAAGTAAAGATTGGTTGAACACAAAGGAAGATGCTATCAATCTCCACAGAATGCTAAAAGGAAAGATTGAAATTCATAATAAAGTATCTGTAGAAAATATCTTTGACGAAGAGACCGGAACACTTGGTTTGATATACACTCCAGGTGTAGCATACGTCGCTACCGAAATATACAATAATAAAGAATTAGTATACGATTATACATCAAAATGGAATAATGTTGCAATTGTATGCGATGGGACACGGGTTCTTGGATTAGGAAATATTGGGCCTGAAGGAGCACTACCAGTTATGGAAGGAAAATCGGTCTTGTTCAAAATTTTAGGCGGCATAAATGCATTTCCACTATGCATTGCAACTAGAGAAAAGGATGAAATAATTGGATTTGTTAAGGCAATAGAACCTGTTTTTGGAGCTATAAATATTGAAGATATAGAGTCACCAAAGGTATTTGACATTATAAAAAGACTTCAGAATGAACTCTCAATTCCAGTTTTCCACGATGATCAGCATGGTACAGCTGTAATCACTTTGGCAGCATTGATCAATTCTCTAAACTTAGTGAACAAGAAAATAGATGGTATAATGGTAGTTATCTCAGGAGCAGGCTCTGCTGGCTACGGTATTTTCAAGATTCTAAAAAAGGCTGGGTGCAAGGATATTATTGTAATTGATAGCAAAGGAGCAATATATGAAGGAAGAGAAGGTCTGAAAGACGATGATAGTGAGGGTAAAGAGGGAGAAGACGTTCGCTACAGCGGTAATACTTCCAAATACGAAATATCAAGAAAAAGTAATCCAAGAAAATTGAGAGGAAATTTGGCAGATACAATTAGAGGAGCAGATGTTTTCGTAGGTGTATCTGGAAGAGCTGGGCTTTTGAATACCGAGATGGTGAAATCAATGAACCAAGATGCCATAATATTTGCATTAAGCAATCCAGACCCTGAAATACTTCCCCCAGATGCACTGAAAGCCGGTGCGAGAATCGCAGCTACTGGTCGGTCTGATTTTCCCAACCAGATTAATAACGCTGTAGTATTCCCCTCTGTTCTCAGAGCATTACTTGATACGAGAGCAAAAGGTTTGGATGAAGAGATGTTGGTCGCTGCTTCCTATGCCATTGCCTCCCTACTTGAGCGACCTCACTTGAAGGAGGATTATATAATTCCTAAGGTAAATGATCCCAGAATTCTTCCGATTGTAGTAAAAACATTGAAAGATGCGATTAAGAGTCATATCAATAATTATGATGATAGGATGGCTTTACAAAAGACCTAAGAAAATATTGTATACAAAATTGTTTACAAACTCAAAACCATCAATGGGTCCTAAACTTTACAATCTAGAGTTCGATGTATATATGTACATAAATACCACCTAATACAATCCATGTATACACATTAAATGAGCGAATATGAGAATTTAAGAACTGCTGATATTATTGCCGAAGCATTAATTGATTGGAATGTAAACGTTATTTTTGGATTACCTGGTGATGGTATTAATGGTTTTATTGAAGCATTACGGCAAAGACAAAATAAAATCAAATTCGTACTAGTAAGACACGAAGAATCAGCAGCATTCATGGCCTGTGCATATGCAAAGTATACTGGAAAACTTGGTGCATGTGTTGCAACTTCAGGTCCTGGAGCTATACATCTTTTGAATGGATTGTATGATGCCAAAGCAGATAATACTCCGGTTATTGCAGTCACTGGCACAACTTACTCTGATTTGATGAATTCTAGTTATCAGCAAGATGTAAACTTGTTACAGCTATTTTCAGATGTCTCAGTTTACAACACCATCGTAAACAATCCCGAACAGGCCGAGATGGCTGTCGATATTGCATGTAGAAGTGCGATGGCGCAGAGAGGAGTAAGCCATTTAACAATCCCGATAGATGTTCAAGAAATGAAATTAAAGGGAAGATACTCCAGACACAAAGTTGGTGGCCATACTTCTGATGTTAGTATTCCTAAATTTACATCTGATACAAAATTGATAGAGAAGGCTGCTAATATTTTGAATTCAGGAGAAAGAGTAGTAATATTGGTAGGACAAGGAGCCCTTGGTGCTGGGGATGAAGTAATATCTGTTGCAGAGAAGTTAGGCGCGCCTGTAGTCAAAGCTTTGTTGGGTAAGGCGGTAATTCCAGATATTCATCCGGTAAGCATCGGTGGCCTAGGACTTTTGGGAACAGACCCAGCTAGTGATGCTATGAGCGAAGCTGATACATTACTTATGATTGGAACATCATTTCCTTACATAGATTATCTGCCAAAACCGGGTCAGGCAAAAGGGGTTCAAATTGACATAAAGGCAGATAAGATTGGTTTACGATATCCTGTAAAAGTTGGATTAGTAGGTGATTCCAGACTTACATTAACTGCTCTACTTCCTCTGTTACGACAGAAGGAAAACCTGGACTTTTTAAAATCAAAGCAATGGGAAATGAAAAATTGGATTAATTTATTAAATGAGCGAAGTACCAGAACGGACAAACCAATTAAACCACAGGTTATTGCTGCTGCAGTATCTGCTGAATTGAAAGATGATGCCATAATATCTGTGGACAGCGGAACAATTACGAGTTGGGCAGCTCGTTATATCAATATCAGAAAAGGTATGAAATTCTCGCTTTCTGGTACCCTTGCAAGTATGGCATGTGGATTACCTTATGCAATAGCAGCAAAGATCGCATTTCCAGAAAGGCAATCAGTAGCTTTTGTTGGGGATGGTGGGTTTACTATGCTTATGGGCGAATTTGCAACTGCCGTTCAATATGATTTGCCAATAAAGGTCGTCATAATAAAAAATGACATACTGGGGATGATTCGATGGGAGCAGATGGCTTTCCTTGGAAACCCTGAATTTGGTGTAGAATTTACGCCAATCGATTACGCAAGATTTGCTGAAGCTTGCGGAGGCAAAGGCTATTCTATTAAGGAGCCTAATGACGTAAATTCAATTATGCATGAAGCCATGTCAGATAATAAACCAGCGATAATTGAAGCATACGTGGATCCATTTGATCCACCCATGCCTCCAAAAGTAGAGATGGAATTTGTTAGAAAAATGGCCGAATCGTTTGCGAAGGGACAACCATATGCTCAGAGAATTGGTTTGACTTTGTTTAGGAACCAGGTCCACGAAAGATTAAGAGATTTTCATCACCATCAAATAGACCATCATGGCCACCAACGGCAAGAGTGAGCGGACACCTTTGTCAATTCTAGCAACCACGGTAATTGAGCTATGATCAAGGCATGAATACTTGTCACGCATGAAAATTTAATAGGATCGCATAATTAGTTGACCTCATGGCAAATTATGAAGCACTGAAAGCTAGCGTGGACAAGAACGGAGAAGTTATGATTAGATTGGATACAGGAGAAAGTATTGAACTACACAAACATAATGTAAAGTTTGAGAATGCTACAAAGGAAATAGTGGTAGATTCCGGTCCTCAAACGTCTTGGATAGGCGCTGATAGGGTGACATATTGGATCCACAAAGAAGGCTTTGAGAAAGAATAAATTACCGTCCAGCATATTTGTGCGATTTCTAATCTAACAAAGTAATAACGCTCGCATTCCACAAATAGAATAATAATGTTTCGCTTAGTTCGAAGTGCAGACTAACTGGTCCAACATGATCCTCAGTAGACTTATCAGCTAAAAGACTGCACAATCAGCCTTACACCCTGAGACTCGGTAATTAAGGGCAAGAAGACGAGCAATAACTGTTTTAGACAAGATTACGAATAGATAGCACAAGGGGAGTATCTGTCGGATGTTGTAGACAGATATAAGGTTGAACGTAAAGGACCAATGCAGAATACGGAAAACTCACCGTCAGTGTCTTCCCTGGCAAGTGCAATCCATTCCTAGAAGTTATATTTCGTC
>JAATVR010000040.1 GCA_014523665.1 Nitrososphaerales archaeon TH526 | reverse complement strand
TATCTTAGCGCATAACTCTTCAATAGAGTATTATAACATGATTCTGCAAATTTCAATAGATTTTTTCTATCTATGTTAACATCAAGATAACTTTCGATGTCATGAGGAGAACTGGATAGTAAGTTTAATCCATATGGATTAGCTTTGAGTGTTTTAAAAACAGCTAAGAGAGCAGCCACTAGTAATGATCTTTTATCATTTAGTCTTTGATCAACCATTTCTGTAATCTTGTGATAATTCGAGTCTTTGCTTGTGTTTCGAAGCATGATTTGTAATTGACTTAATTTACTGTCTAGTGACCGCAATTGTGCATTCTGTTTCCTGATGATTTCATTATTTGTATAAATTGAATTTTTTAATCCCAGGATTTCAGTACCTAATGCACTTTTCTCTTTTTCCAAAGCAGTTACCTGATTTAATAACTCTTCAAATCTAGCCCTAAGATTTGGTATACCGTCATTTGCTAGTTCTATTAAATCAGAAATATCTTTATCTCTAGTAATTCTTTTGTCTTTTAGTATGTTATGAAGCCGCAATAGCAATGATAGAGAACATTCAGCTTCATGATACAGTATTTCCAAGTTATCCAACTTTGATAGTCTCCAGTACTGAACATGTAACTCTTCCACCTGATCTGCGGGTATATCTAACTCTATTGCAACTTCAACTGATTGTTTACCTTGTAGAAAAAGCTCAAAAGCGCATGAATCTTTTGATTTCTCTGGTTTGTTGACACGTTTATTTTCGCCAGTGTATCCATTGATGATATCAGCTATGTCTTTGAATGAAATATGAGCTATTTCTGCTATCTGGCGTCGTGTTTTGCCTTGCTTGTAAAGTTCAATTACAAGTGTTTTTTTCTGATGTCTATTTAACAGCGCAATATCGGACATAGAGAGAGTGAATTACTAGAGTCACTTCAATGTTCTTACTCAAAAACATTGTTATCTTTTGTTTCTTCCTGTTATCATCTGATTTCAACTGTTGGGATCTGCTATATTATATGAATGGACATAACTGGGATGCTTCAGCCATTCTTTTCAAAACCAAAATGGCATCTATGTATGCATAATGTTATGTATAGATACATTTAAGAAATACTAATAGCCTCAGTCGTAGTCGATTGTATTGTCTTTTGTTGTTAAGCAATTATTCGTCTGTCGCGGATTCACAGACTTCTCTTGTATTGCCTTCTGTTGGCATAGCGTCATAGTAATGCCTTGGCTCAGCCTTGTTCGTCTTCACAATAATCGTATGTTGATTGGCTGAACGGCTCGTTCTGTTCGTCTTCGAACCTCGCATCATAGCAATCATTATCATTTCGTTCGTATCCAGCATACTGTCATGTCTGTGGAGCGTGACAATGACACTGACTAGATCCAGATTCAACAGAGGCAATGCCAGCACATTCGGTATGTTTTTCATTTCTGCATGCTTGAGATAATAGCTCTTCAGACAATCTATTTTCCAATCGCTTGCTATATATTTAAAGATAAATAAGCATTCTAAAAACTGGCTGAATGTCTTATTAGTCTAGTATTGATCAATCATCGATTCAAGATCATTTAAAATTCTGTGAATCGTTTCAGCCAGAGCTCTGTGGTATACTATTTCTGCTGAATTCGGTCGGCCAGCAAATGCCTCAGCAAGTAGTATTTCCGTCTCAAAGTCGCGAACCAACCATTCCATCTAGCTTGAGCCTTCCTTTCTCAAGTCTTCATTCAAGTCGCAAAGAGTTTCGGTCGAAAGCTATTGAGCCTCATTTCTCTATCCCTTGAGCTTGACGTCCTAAAAGTTCACTAACCTTTTTGATTATAGGAGTTTGTTATTATAATAGTTCATTCCTTTATCACTTCAAATGTCGTAAGTGTTCCGTGTATAGACTCTGCTATCAACCTGTGAGCTTCTGCTCCTCCTAAATCCTTGTTCTTTTTGCACTTCTTTCCTTCCACTATATGTCTAGCAAACTCTTGGGATAGGATTTTCATCATACCGGCCTTATCCTGTCTGTTGTTGATGTTGTCCTTATCGAGGGTTTCAGTTAGATCGCGAAGTCTATTGATTCTTTTCATCTGCCGATGACCTTGACATATCTCCATAGATTATGCTTCAATGTATTTAGCAGTTGAAGTCTTCTATTTTAGACTAGGTGTGTTTAACCCTAACAGTACTCATTTTTTCAAATTTTTAGTTATTTGATTATAATAACGCTTTATGTGTTCATTGTTTCAGTGTGGGATGGACAGCTACTATCTATAGAGTTGGTTGATCTGAAACCAAAGTTGCATGTATATATCCGTATTTGTCATTATCACCCATAGTTAAGAATAAAAAGAAACCCTGAAACACTTTAATATCTCCTTTACCAACATTAGGTATAGAATTCCCTTATCCGTGGAGGGTGAGTGTTATAATGGCAGTACTTCATTCATAGCCTTGCTAGTAGTTTTCTTGGTGGATACTCCACTACTCCCCTTTCCCTTACTTAGTTATTTAGTTAATCATTATGTGGCTACCGCTGCTTCTTCTTCTTTCTGTCGCCCACCATTTCTTTACTCTTTCACTATCGCGTTTTCTTCGTTCTGGGTTGTTATCCCATGCTCTCTTGATGGATTCACTAAGTTTCCTCTTGTGTTCTTCGCTTTGACGTCCTCTCTTCATACCTAAGTGACTTAAGGACATATTCAGTCTCGCTTGTTTCGATCTCTTCCTGCTTTTTAGTGCTCTAGATATTTTTTGCCGTGTCTCTTCAGTGACCTTTCTTCCTACTCTTCTAGCCTCTGCACTAATTCCTACTGCTTCTGGTGATTGTTTCTTACCTCTACGAATCAGTGAATTCTTTGGCTTTGCTTCCTTGGTATGGCGCTTACCTTTCATTGGGCTGGGTTGGTTGATTAAGTTTAACTAATGACAATTTCCTAATATGTTCTTGACTGAACTTCTTCTTTGCTCTGTTGGCCGCATGTTTTAAATGATTACCAGCTACCTATTTTTCGGTTTACGAATGCTCTAACTTCTGTCATTCTACCAGCAAGGAACCCTAGTAATATACCGTAGAGTAAGTGGAAAACAAGAGAACCAATGATGATGACTGGATACAATCCTTGAAAATGACTAGTAATTTCAAAAATGTACTGATTTGGCGCAGAGGTAACAAACGAATCTAGCTTGGGTTGTATCCCAAAAGTAGTAAGCGGTACAAATAAGATGGCCCATAATGCAATCCCTACTATCAATCCTGATTTTATACCATGTCGATAACTATTTGGAGCTATTTTTCTCCAGAATATTGCGGCCTGCCCGTATATGTTTCCTGCTACGGTGCCAGTAAGTAAATGAAGCCCGAATCCAGCATATTGAGCTGTTACTGGATCGTTTATACCTAAAGATATTCCAATCACCGCAAAGAATGTTCCACCAGGGGTTCCAGACACATAGTCGACTAGTACGAGTAAACCCGAAATTGCCCACACTGATATGAATCCTGCAATAGTACAGTAAAAAATATACATTTTTTGATCGACCTTCCAAATGGATGCTGTTTCCGTCGCCATAATCTGTTGAATGTTTAATTGGTATATAAATAATGCCTAACTTCATCTCATAGTGACTAACTTACTTCGTATCAATGGAATCTTTTGTGATTACAGTTAATTTTTCTTGCGACTGTCTTGTCTTGACTTTCATTTTTCCTTCAGTTTTTTATTGAGCTAGCACTTTAGCTCAAGGGCCCAGCTAAGGCTTATTCCAGTATGTGATATTGTTAGCCGTATAGAGACTCATTGCAATTTTTCTTTCAGATTCATGATCAACTATTGGTCGGGGATAATTTAGTTCTTGTTCAACTTGTCTACTATTCTTGTAAAGCTCATGTATAGATTTTGGAGGCATATGCACCAGCTCGGGCACAAACCTTTTGATGTATGTACACTGCGGATCAAACTTTTTTTGTTGCAACCATGGATTAAAGATTCTCAAATATGGTTGCGTGTCGCACCCCGTGGACGCTGTCCATTGCCAATTACCATTGTTCACACAAGGATCATAATCTACAAGTCTTTCAGCAAAATATCTTTCACCAAGTTTCCAATCTAGGTGTAAGTCTTTTGTTAAAAAAGACGCTACGATAAGCCTTACCCTATTATGCATAAATCCTGTCATATTGAGTTGCCGCATTCCTGCATCCACTATAGGAAATCCTGTTTTACCATTACACCAAAACCTAAATTTCTCTGGATCGCTCTTCCATACTATCCTCCTAAACTTAGGTTGAAACGGCTGTTTGAAGACGTGTGGAAAATGGTAGGCAATGTAAGTAAAGAAGTCCCGCCAGTAAAGCTGCCTTAGCAGTGGTGAATTACTACCTAGATTTTCTTTCATAGTATGATATATCTCTCGTACCGAACACGTGCCAAGTTTATTGTGCGCTGATAATCCTGTCGTAGCGTCTTTTGTAGGATAATCCTTTTTGTGCCGATAATCTTGATATTTCTTTATATTTTTAAGGATTTTCATGCATTGACTTCTACCACCCCGAGAATAGATGCTTGGATTATATGTTCCAAGAATCTGGTTATAAACGTCTTCTTTTTTTCTTTCTTCTATTTCATCCGGTGTGGTACAGCTGGAATAATAATTACTATATATGTTACTTTGTGGCTTAAGAACAGAAACTTCTGCTGCTTTATTGAAAAAATGAGTAAATACTGTATAGGGCTTTTCATCAGAAGGTTTCACAATAGATCTAGGATCATTTATTAATAATGAATCAGAATATCGAAAGCATTTCATCTTCCTCTTTCTACATATATTGTGTATACTATCATCTCTTTTTTTACTGAATACAGTATAATCATTATTAAAGTGAACTGAATCGATCTTTTCTTTTGCTATCAGCTCTTCAATGATTCCATGCACCTTTCCAAAGAATAGGTGCAACCTTGCATTTTTTTGCTTTAACTGTTGGTCTAGATCTTTTAGAGATTCTATCATAAATTGTATAGCATTATTATTCTTTGGCTTAATAGGAGTAGAATCAAGTAGCCGCTTATCTAATATGAAGCAAGGAATAACTATACCTCCGCGATTTAAGGCTGATATAAGTCCGGTATTATCTTCAAGGCGTAAATCCCGTCTAAATATGAATAAGGATTTTTTCGTTGCTCAACCCCTCTAACGATCATGCATTAAACAATTCATTATCTAATCTCGCAAGCTGTCTCAAGTTTTTTATCTGTATATCATTGCTACCTATTATTAATTTTGAAAACTTAGGTTTAGCCTTCTCTCCTAAAACTATAATTTCCTTATCCTCATAACGCATTGATATAGTCAGATCATTATTTCTAAGGTACTTTGCAAAATCTTTTGCTTCTGAGATCTTTTTCCTTAGACTTAATTTGGCAGCATTCTCATTATTCCTTTTATCATTGACGTCAACAATGCTTTTTGAGGTGAATAAATTTAGTACAATTTGACTGTTTTCAGCTCTAATTTTTAACACTGATTGGTTTGCCATACCGATCTGTATCATGCCACCTCTAAAACAGGAAAGAAGCTCAGCAAAATATTCACTTATGTTACATTTAGCTCTTGTCTCTTGAATTCTTTGATTAGACAAAATTTGATTTGCTGATAGTCTTATTGATACTATCTCTCTGTTTCATGTGCTTGAGAATACGATTGAGCCCTAATCACTAGATCACCATTAAACACCCACTTTGCACTGCCTAAACTCTGTCCTCCTGGTCCAGCCGCGCGGGGAATTTCTACTTCTAAGCTTCTAAAGCTATATGTGATAACTGCTTCCTTTCCAGTCAATCTATCGAAAAGCTGTCCCAATAAGTCTGGCCACTGGGTAGCCGTTTTCTGCTGTTCAGACACTTTGCTTTCACTCATAATTTAATTGATGATTTGTTACTTATAATAATTATCCATAATTTTTTACTAGTGCCTAACCAGGCTTAATTCAATGTGTGGCAATTTAGAAGTATTCAGGATTTATGATAAAAAGCAGGTTAGCACTAGTCTACCTTATTAAACAGTGTTTATATTGTATTAAAGTCAACAAATGAGGTAGGAATATCCAGAGGACAATAGATTGTCAGACCATAATGGAACGCTTCAGACTATATATAAAGAGCTTAATGGCATCAACTCAAGCAAGCACCTTGGAGTCAATAGCCTATTTAAACAAACTCGATGACATTATTGGACTAAATGAACCTGTTACTGGAAATATAAACGTCCTTAAAGAGGATAGTCACCTATTTCAAAGGCATCACGATAGTACGTTCAAAAGTGAAAAAGACATCAAAACAGGAGATGTCATTAAGACGGACATCAAAACGGTAGACGAATTCATAGGTTATTGGATGTACGAGGATAACATGTACACTGCGATGAGGCGAGTACATTATGTCTTAGGAATCATAGGAGGGTTTCTGGTTTTTGTTTCCTCATTACTTATGCTATTCTCAATAGTTCTATAGACTGAATGTTTTCGTTCAATGCCAGAAATGCAGTGACATTTTAAATGCATCAAACAAATCATCATGTGACGTAGCATCTTTTCAAGGTACCATCACCTTTATCTGCTGCTGTCCTTAATGCTGTTATCAGTCTGTTATGTTTAGGATGAATAGCCAGTAGGCCATTTCTGTATTCTAACGTAATCCTTTTATTCACGACGAAGTATGGGCTGATTATGGGTACCGAAGATGGAGGAAGTGCAGGAGACGAAGTATGTCAAGTGGATGGATGCTCTTTGAGTATAAAATGGCATGCTACAGTGAAAACTACCAACAGGCCAATAAGTCTATGCGAAAAACACGGCACTGAATATAGTCAAAACGGACTGATACGTGAAATGGTGAGCGTATAATCATACTCGGCTCGGACTAGTGCCAAAACATCAAAGACAACCTGAAGCACACTCTTTACTGGCTTTAACGTCGTTTAGAATTTCTTGAAATGTTGGCTTTAGTTTAGACGGAATCTCATCGAGGTGTTTTTCGATAGCCCAACCTATGTAACCCAATGCCGTAGTCATTGGATTCCAGGATAAAAGCAGTATGTTGACTGGTCTCTGTTTTCAGCCTTTACGATTATTGTTACACATCTCGTACACGACGTGATGATACCCTTTTCTAGTATTTTGTCCATATATAGTTAAGTTATGTCGTCAAAAAGTGGAGGAGGTCCTACTATACTGTGGAGCATGCTTAAAGGTAAAGAAGTAATGACTAATGACGGGAAGAATTTAGGCGAGATCAAAGAGTTTTCACAGAACTATGTTCGGGTTGAAAAAGGTACAATAAAAAAAGAAAGAATTTGGATTCCTAAAGATGTTGCAGATGCCTTTGACGGTAAAAAGCTATGGCTGCTCATAAGTGAACAAGAGGCCCAAGAAAAATATCAACATGGAGAGAAAGAGGGGGAATTTAAAGACGGTTTATCCTCATCTGACAAAGATGTTCAAGACTTAGAAGCATCCCGAGGCTCCCAGGCAGAGAAGGATCAAAAGCGTGACGCAGATCTCGAAGAAAGCATTCGGCTTGTGGAGAATTATGAGAATATCAGGGACTATAAATGATCCCAAACTGATTTAGACGCCCTAAATCTCGATTTCTATCGAACTGCATGATGCTTCGACAAATAGTCATATAAAATATGAAATATACAATAATAAGCGAACTTAGCGCTGGGTCCTTTGGAATAATATACGAAGTACTAGTCGAATATGAGGAAGATGGAAAAACCGTCAGTACAACTAAATGTGTCTTGAAGGAACTAACAAAGATTGATACCCTGAGCAAGGAGCGTTTCGAAAGAGAAGTTAAAGTATTATCGGAGGTACATCATCCCAACATTGTCAATATCCTGTACTGGAACGTAGGAGGCGATGCCCCAAGGTTTATGCCCTATTATATCATGGAGTTTCTGCATGGCGGGTCATTAAAAGAATACATGGATGAGAAATTTAATGGCGACAAGAATTTTGTCTTCGAACCAACTTGGGCGATCACTATGATAATGCTCCCAATCTGTAACGCATTAGCTCTTACACATAGCTCTCAGGTCTACCATAGGGACTTAAAGCCTGACAATATTATGTTCATAGACGAAACAAAATCCGGAATTAAAATAGCAGATTGGGGACTAGTAAAAGGAAACGCAATCGATAGAAGGTCCCTGGAGCTTACTGCGGTCACATCGGATGGACAGATAGGTGGAACACCAGGATACTGTTCTCCAGAACAATGGTTTGTATATAATAAAGACGAAATTGATGGACGTACTGACATTTATTCCCTAGGCATTATATTATACGAAATGTTGACTAGAAGACGCCCTTCTCCTTACGATATTGACGACCCACGTACGTTGGAAACTAAGCAGCAGCAGCAGCTTCAGACTTCCCAGTCATTCATATCAAAGCAAAAATCAGTCGATCTTCCATCAAAGTTTAATCCTAAAGTCACAAACGAGTTGGATAATTGCATATTAAAAATGATTAATGTAAATCCTAATAAAAGACATAATTCGGTTTGGGATTTAATAGCAGATCTCGACATAATGAAATAATAGAGGTGATGAAATCGCGCATCTCGTGTAGTCAGTAATAATAATAAATTAACATTAGAGCGACTACTTGTCTCTACATACTACCATCTTTTACAACTGAGAATAGTCTATCTACAAGCCTTAAATCAAATCAGTGTTAGATGTTAGTTAAATGCATTATTATAATATAAACAGATGTAACTAACTATTCGTTTATGTGAGTTGTGAATTTTTGACAACGGATTTATGAACTATTGGTCGGCTTGGAATAATAGCATAACATCATTAGCCCGAATCATTTGTTAGTTCCCTCATGTCTCGCCACAGCCGCGACGCAAAAGGGATTAAAATGCTTAGGAGTCGGCTCATTTCAAGATAAAAGAAAGATTAGGTTAGTATGTCTGTATTGAGGCAAGAAACTGATCCACAAACTGGTCCAGAAACTGGTCCACAAACTTTGACGATATCCGACGATGAAGATACTGACATCATTCCATTTATGGGATATGCTCTGAAAGGTCCTCCCAGACCTTCTGGTTCTCCCTGGGCTATGCTCATACCAGACTACGTTTCGATAATATTGAATTTGGTATTCTTTTCTCCATCTTTTTTTATCAAATCAAAATAACTCTTTTTGAGATTTTTTCATCAGTTGTGTTGTAGTGGCTGGACCTACGATTGGATTTACATTATCGCAAGCTATCGATAGCGTGTTGATATTGGGTTCATGACCTGAGTGAGATAGATTAATTGACACTCATTTCGTTCTTTTTAATTTCCAGATCTAAGACAACATTTGCAAGACTACGGAATTTGTTCTCTATGGACGGTAAATCATCGACGGCGTACTTCAATATGGTGATTGTCAAGATATTTCCTCTTATCCTAATCATAGAACATTCTAATACATAAGGTAATCAGCAAGAATTGCCTGTCCAAATATTGTCTGGCTATGCAAGCCTCAGAATTCGCAGGCACTATTCACAGAAAGCACAGAAAAGAAAGGGGCAAGCTATTGCGACAGCTACAATAGCACTATTGATTGCATAAGTGTTCTTATGTCCCAACTAACTTATGGCACGACCGCGGTGCAAGGACTTTAACACAACATCTCAGTAGCTGTATCCGGTGCCAAAAAATATAAATGCTCTTATTTCCTCTGTGTGACTAATTGACAAATATAAAATTGTTATTTACTTGTCCCCATAATGGATGTAATCCTCTCGACAAAATAAGAGAGAAAGCCCACTTGCCCGCCGGCTGTGATGAGATATTTACTAAAATGAATGATGTTTTTGCTTCCACTCTTACCAGTAGTATCGCCAACAATATAGAAAACATAAGCGAAAAAAAACCATATACTGAAATAGCAATAATTGACCGAAAGTACGTTGATCATAACAGAGAAAAAAAATGTGCGTTTGAAAAGTCGAGCCTTCGGGCCAAGCGAGCTTATCTGGATTATCACAACGGAATTATGCTGAAAATTGAAGAAATGCTTCCCGCAAATGAGAATGGCCTGGCCTTTCTTTTTGATATTCATGGTGCTCGCCAAGAATTAATTACGGGTCAGCCTTTTGATGTTCTTATTGGCACAGATGAAGATCATTCTATTCATGCGTTAACAGAAATTGATCCTAACGTATGGGGAAGTCCAAATGGCTTAATACGACTATTACAGGGAAAAGATATTGTCGTATATCCGCCAGATCCGAGTCAAACCAAAGACCCACACTCGCTGGATGGAGGATACACCATAAAAAAATATGGTAGTAAAGGTAAAAAAAGATTAGTCGCAATTCAGATGGAAGTCAGTCGTTCCATCCGAGAAGATCGCTCCAGCCGCGAAAAATTAGCTGCAGATATGGCTGATTGCATTTTTCAGTTTATTAAACCATTTATCTAGGGAGAGATCGTTAGAAATACCAATATTGGTTCTTCTGACAGTGTCTTGGTATTTGCCATTTTGGACATAACTTTTCATTTTCAATATCACAGTTTCAATGGTAGGGGATAGACACGCAGGCAGAACCAAAGGAAAAGCGGTAGAAGACAAAGCATTATTGGAATTGACAGCAACATGTGCTGGGTTTCTGAATTGGCCAGCATCATTACCAGGTTGT
>JAATVR010000433.1 GCA_014523665.1 Nitrososphaerales archaeon TH526 | reverse complement strand
TTAATCGACCCTGTAACGTTCTGGCCTGCTCCCAACATTTGCATCATCATGGTACTCTGGTTGCCATTCATCATTCCAGGGCTCATGCCCATCATTCCACCTGGACGTATCATGTCGCGGGTCATATTACCAGTCATCTGAGCAGTTGCATAGTTACTTGTGAAAAATAATAATCCTGTGCTGACTGCAATCATCACTGCTAGCAACATAGCCACAACTACGGTTAGTGTTCTTGACGCCATGATGAAATAGGCAAATATCGTTGTATTAAGGTTAGCGGAACACAGTAACGGTCACTACGCGTAGATACAAGACTTTCTATATGCCATGCGACTAAGCATTGTTCAGAAACCATACTTATGGCGCTACCCGAATTTGTCCACTGCTGATTGGACAAGATAATTTACATCCGATGAAACACTAACATCACATTTTAAACCCAGAACAGTGACTTGGTCATTATTTACATTTTCAATTTCTTGCACTACCAAATCGATTTCATTTTGGTCCTGTGTAATGGCAGAGGTGTTGCGCTTTGCTATCGTGTGGGTGGGATAGGTAATGATGTGCCTTTGCCAATAATTTGTATTGATCTAGAATCTGGGGGAACATAAAATGAAATTTCCATACTGCCCTCTCCTTGTAGACTAGTATTTGAAACAGAACCGTCATATTATTATATACTACTACTAGAAAATAATGAGAAATGTGAACGGATTTTTTCCATTATTAATCATAGCTGCCGGGTTAGCCGTCATCACTCCCAGTTTGATCTATGGTCAGCAAACGCAGAACAATACGACAGAACAATACGACAACGGCTCAGAATTTTACAGCAACAACCCAAGGCTTTGGTGGACCTCCTTTCGGTCCATTAACAGCAGTTAGACATGTCTTTGACGACCCCTCACTGAGAGTATGGCATTTCTGTAAGCCTAATGTGTTCTAGAATACCTGTGCATTATCATATTTCTTTTTATATCCGAAATGAGATGGTTAAGGTACCTGGGGTGGTTAATTGATGTTTCGACGAGTTACTGAATTCACATTTTCTGCACTGATATATTGTTTAGGGCTGGCTGTTTTTTCATTTTGCCTGTACATGTCTAATTTAGCATATGGTTTGAATGAAGATATAGTCTTAAAGGATCCAGGTTCATTTCTTGATAATAATGATCATAATAATATCATAGGAGTTATTGATAATAATGGAAAGATTCCTGTTGATGTTATTATCGCAGTGAATGTGACAGAAAAGACTCAACAGACTACAGTTGTCTCTCTGGATAGTTTCAATGATGCAAGCGTTAGAACCGTGACCAGCCCTACGTTTGCGAGAATAATCTATCCAGGCACAGGGGCACCATTTAAGATAGTTCTGGACAATAAATTAGTAGAGGCAGTTAGTCCACCATTTGTATATGCTGTGAAACATGTAGATAAGATAAATTATAATCTCCTTAAATTGAATTATTCGAACATGGCAATTGGTAATGAAAGAGCTTTAATTGGGACGATGGAGAACATAGCACCATTTCCTCTTTACAATGCAACCATTTATGCCTCGGTACATGATGCCAAAAAGGCACAAGTAGACTCTGTTATTAGTGATAGAGTACCTATATTGCAACCTGGAGAAAAAGCTCCATTTAAGCTCATACCCGATGCATCGGCAATGTCAAGTGCAGTTTACTACAGCTGTGCAGGATTTGATCTAGACGCTCCAATAAACACATTCAAGACATCAAAGGGTGGATTTATTCCATTCGATCTTCAGGCCTTGGCAAAAATTGTTGATCTGCGGTATGAGGAGGGATCTAAGAGTGTGATTTTTGGAGTTGACCATTATAACCCCGCAGGAGGCTTCATAACACTGAAATTGCCCCAGATGTCCAGTGAGCAGAAATTAGTTGTAAAGATGGATGGTTTACCAGATGATGATGTCAAGATGACCAGCAATAGCAAGACTATAAAGTTAGATATCTTTATTCCTCCAAATGAACATCAGGTTGTAGTCAGCGGCGTATCGTATTTATAGCAAAATCAAGCTAGAATAGATATAACAAGGTCGTTCATTCAATTCCCTGACAGTAACAGTGCACTACCAGTAATTCCACCAATCTGAATCGTATATATCGAGTCTTCAAAATATTTGATTAGGATATAAGTGAAAGGATCTTCCAATCATCGATGTATTTTGTGTCTTATGCCATCATCGTGGACACAATGATCATCAATGTGTTTGTGATTCTATTCAGAACCCCTGCTGTTTGTCATTACGATTGTACTATATAGTGTTGAGGAGCCTTATCCAGAAATAAATAGCATTTTAGGAATTTGTAAGATATTGGGAATCAAAGATGGTCATTAGATGATTTAAGCAATTTCTTACTATCTAGTCATGTCTATTGTAAATGCCATAAGGTCACTCCCGAGCAGTTATTGAATAAGTGCTCAAAGTTATTAGACCACTTTGGTTTAATTTCACGAAGCATATACTATTCTATCCCAAGTAAGTACTACTAAGCCGGCGGCAATTACAAATGCCTAGCTAATTTGATTATTCAATAATTAAGTCATTATTCCAACCGTACTTTTTCCTCATTAACTTTTTAACTTCACCTACCAGTTCTGGAGAGTTATCTTTACGAATTATTTGAGCATTACCTTCAGATATAATATTAAAGAGAATGTTATCTTTTGATGGTGTAGAATATTTTGGACCCAATGTACTTTATACCCAAAGAAGTATGTCACTGCACAACGATAGCATAACCGACGACCTAGCTAAACTGAGAGCAAACGACAAACTGCGGAAGAAGCTTCTTAAATCAGAGTTTCTTTACTAACTTTTGGAATCTGGGTATAGAATCAATATTACATTGGTCTCCATTGGGCCCAACCTCTAAGTGGTTTCATATATTTCTGAATATCTCCAATGTAGTGAAAGTATATCCGATGACGAACAACGGACAACAAATAATGGAAACCATACTCTCAACTTCAGATTTATGTTCTTTGATAAAATATCATCCGGTGTTGGTCTTTGTTACCTTTAATAATACTGCTAGATCTTTTTCGAATAACACAAAATCAGCCACTTCTTTCGTGATATCTATTGGGCTAGACAATTGCTACTTGTTGATAACTTAGCAACAATATTGAATAGAAGTGTTCTAAGTGAGCCTGTTATAACACTAGATTGCTTTTTGCAAGTTGGCCTGGTTGCGAGATAAAACATGCATCAGCTTCATAGAGCATCATGAGGGGATCTAAGTCCCCTGTGTTGATACTTTCGACTACTGCATTGAGCACTTCTCTAGGTGTCATTTTTTTGGACATACAGGGGTTTTGTAATAATAGTCGCTTTTAAGTCTGTTACGAAACATAGAATGCATAACATAATAGACAACCAAAAATATGTTACAAAAAATTAGGTGAGGTGGAACACCGACTTGTCAGATACTGAGATGTGTGGTCATTTTACACGAAATTTTCAACTAGATATTGTTCAAATTTGATTGTTTCATTCTTTCCCAACAAGATATCATCATAGAAAATTGTTTTCTTCCCTTTAGATACATAGATCTTAAGGATGGACGAGTCCCTTATTAATTCTGCAACCAAGTCAGACCCCGTTGCTAACATTCCCTTCTCGCCTAATGCATAAAGGGTGAAATTATTATCTCTATTTTTTTCCAACCTCGGATTCTCAAATACCATATCATACCTGTTAATTCTATCCTCAATAACCAGCTTCAGTTTTCATAACTTCTCATCCTTTTCTACTTTCAAAACATATTTTTCTAGACTTTCCAGTTCAATGCTGCTCCCAATTTGTGGAGCCACTTGTTCCCTACTGGTAGGAGTTCCTCCATCCTTCCC
>JAATVR010000432.1 GCA_014523665.1 Nitrososphaerales archaeon TH526 | reverse complement strand
TACCTATCACATATTCTTATCGAATAAATAGTTGTGCTGCACTATTAATCTTTAAATTCCATTTGTCGTCTCACACAACTTCCAGTCATTTCATACTAATATGCAATGAGATATTAAATCTGAACAAATCTATCAGGTTTGTGGGACTAGCAAACAATCTTGGTACTTTATTAGCCACATCATACAGGGAGGGGTTAACACCACTCATGACAAGTGAGGAGACTAAACATTATGCAGTACAGGCTGTACTGAGAGCTGCAATAAGAGAAGACTTTGTAAACAAATTAGGTAATCTTAGGCATTCTATCGGGTCATATGATAGATTGATACGTGCTACTATTCCAATTATAAAAGAGGAAAATCTTCCAGCTAAATTCTTTATTCTGCTGTCATTTGACATAGCCGCTGATATTAAAGGGATTATAGAAAATGAATTGTTACCCTACACTCACAAAAATATAAAATTGTTCGCATGACAGAAAAAATATATTCTCACTGATCGCTAAACCACTATTACCCTCAACTAAAATCTCGCTGCACGAACATGAGCAGAGGATGTTAACATTTTGAATATAGAGTCGAATTGACAAACATTAAGATATCGTATTTAGTATGTTACTATTCATATAATCATGATATGGCAAAAATAATCAGAGATCACTAATGTTGGTCCTCCGATTATTTGCTTTAATCTAAAGATCAGGAGTTCTTTCACCTTTTTTTACTTCCCTTATAACTATGTCTAGTCCATATTTATGCCGTTGAAGTTATGGGTGTGTACGTAAAAATGCAGAACTTGGGGTTCCAGATTTCAATTGATTAGAATACCTCCACTGGAAGATGTCCCAATGCACTGTCCTTATTGTGGACACACAACCATCGAACCCCATTAATCAATTTTCTGCTAGTTCAATCGAGTTCTTGTGTCTAACCCACCAATGGAACCCGATTATGCATTTCTAAAATGGAGATAGTAGAGGTAGCAATAATTACTGAGTTAAATCACGACATAAAGAACTTGAAGTCATATTTTCGTTCGCTACGCTTATACTCTTATTCCTCCACTCATGCACAATTACGTCAATTACTCCGTCATTGGTTACTAATTTGGTTCCATTATCTCTATATCCAAGGTAGCCCCTATGATTATCCCCAGTAGTTATAGTGTTACCATCCGAGAAAGGAAAGTCAGGATGACTATCTCCATCAGCATCACAATTTGCAATTAATTCATTTTCAACAACTTTTGCTGCTACCTTTTGAGGATTAAGCATCTTATTCTTATTTTTCTCGTAATAATTGTAATCATAATCTTGCCACATTCTTGTAGCTACTTGTCCCAAAAATATCGTCATTACTCTTATATTATATGATTCGACTTCTAATGCCAGACTTTCAGCCAACCCCGCACAAACTTGCTTGCACAGTAAGACGATAAATCGCTGAAACCAGTCTTGCCTGCGCCGGAATTTATATTTACTATAACTCCAGAGTTTCTTTGAATCATGTAAGGAAGAATAGCCTTTGTAAAAAGAAAGACGCCTTTTAGATTGGTATCTATCGTTTGATCCCACTCTTCTTCCGAGGTATCCAATAACTTCTTGTCAAATGCAACTCCAGCATTATTCACAAGTATGTCTGTTGTATCACTTCCGAATTTGTCTACTGCTGACTTAACAAGAGAATTCACATGCGATGAGATGCTAACATCACATCTTGAACCTAAAACATTGACACAGTCAAATATTCGCAAAAGTGAAGTCAAAGTTATGACTATCTTTTTTATTGGGCAAGTAGCAGACAGCTGCATCAAGTGTATTCATTGTAATCATTTTTGAGTTTTAGCCGAGCACGAAGCAGGTGTACGGAACGTAAAAAAAATACAAAATCTGTATATGATAAAATGAAAGAAACTTTATAAGAACAGAAGACTCGATGCGTGGCTTAACAAATGTAACATTCATCTACCTTGACGAAACCGACTTCTTTCCTATTGGACAACAGCAAGACGTAAGAGATGTTTCAGAGAGATACATCGCAAAGTCAAACCCATGGATAGTAATGGTCAGTACACCATTACTGTGCGCAATTTCATTGCCTAAGGCTTTAGTCACATCGAACTTATCAAGCCTTTTCCAAGGGGGTTAGATTCCGTAAAGGGGCTCATCATCTGAATGAGAGATATGTTACCTAAAAAATGTAGAATCACTTTGAATTTGGTCTATACCTACCACATTATAAGCAACTGTTTTTGTTCCCCCTCGCATTCTGAATTCGCTATAGCCATCTTCTTGTCGAGCCTCGTAATATAATTATTGCCATTATTGACTCTGTCAATCTTTTCTGCTAATTCAATAGCCTTAGGAGTTGATAGTAAGTCTATGATCCATTCTAGTTTTGCAGCAGATCGTACAACCACTCGCCTCTTATCCTTGTTGGCGAACCTAAAGCACCAACTAGATTGATGCTACGCACAGAAGCAACATTGACTCTTCATAAACATGGACGTTTACCGAAATGATAACACTCTACTATAGAACAAATAATGACACTAAAATTAGAAAAACAATATACCGTAGTCAGTACATCATTGCAATAATTGCACTTAACTTCTAGGCATCTAGACCCCATTCTGCATAATACTTACGACCGCACTTGTAGCAGTGCCAGTATATTTTATCATCTTCCATATGCCAGATGCGCTCCATCTTCTTGTTACCACACCCATAGCATTCCGGCATATCTATCTCAAGCGGGCAACGCCTGCATGATGGTATTTAGTTAGATGCATTGCCCACGGTTCAATTTATCCAGAGTTTTTAAATTTATTCTTGTGCTGTACTATTATGTTCATGCTGAAGTTCTTCAAAGGAAGGCGCCTCAGGTATGTATGATTCATGTGTCGTTATAGCTACGGTGTTAGGTCCTTTTAGATTAGTGGTTCCATTAGCTACATACTTTAAGATCACGTCAGTAACAGGATCGCCAAAACCGAATTGCGCGTGATATATACACATGTCTGGTGGATCAGATATTGGCTCAATGTATCCGAGGGTAGTAGGTGTAACGTCCGGTGCTCTCCCCACTAGTACCTGAAACAGAGGAGAACGAGGATCAGCTTCATCGCATGGCAGAACCAATGCAATATGTCCCTTGCTGGCATATGGTGTGGAGTCATATAGGAGCATGAATTGATTTTGACTTAGATTTATTCCACTCAGTGGTATTGCCAAAGACGTTGTTTCAGTTGTAGCATTGTGAACGTAGTTTAGGCCAGACGATATTTGGTCATATAGTGCGGCATCAAATCGCGCTTGTTGGGAAATGATCGATTGTTCGCCTTGTTCATCCTGTCCTGGCATAAGACTACTGCCAGTGATTATAACTGCTATGTAAACTAGGATTGCTAGACAGGCTGCGATCATACCAGTCTGAGTCGTCGTACTCATGAATACATCTGAGGTCTAGCTGGATAAGAACATTTTATTTTCATTGATGTCGTATATTGTAGTCGTTCGCTTTCGACCTAGAGTGATAGACTCTTCAGCTCGGCTGTCTGATCAAAGCACGAAATACAAGTGAGAGGTATAATCAATAAGAATATAGATTATATTGAAACCTTCCAGGAGAGCGAACCAAAAGAGCTGTCAAAAGACGAAGTTGCCGAGTTGGTGAGGATAGTAAAGAAAGAGATATCTGGACGTTTTGAATCCTTGAAGAGATATTCTACAACGCCAGAACACTCAGAATGGTTCCCATTTAGGCATGTTTTGGATAACACCTCTTCACTCAATGAACTTTCACTTGTTGGTAACGATTTGTTGTCTATGATCCATTAATCGAATGATGGGTAGAGCCTCTAAGCTCATTTCCTGATAACATCCTCAATCACTTCAAATAGATTAATTGAGTATAGCCGTGTATGCTATACTGTTAGGACCCGAGAATGTTATTTCGTCTCCACTGTTATAAAGCATCATAATATTTGGTGAGTTAATGATCACAGGAGTGTTAGAAAATATATCTTTTCCTTGTACCACACTCCCCAACTGCGTAGAGTATAATATATCGTTCATAGTCAAATCCCTTGCCTCAATTAGAGGCAATGCTACTGCTTTTGATAGAATTCCTGTCGTATCTATCTCACCAATTATGACCTGGATCTCGTTTCCAATAGGGAGGTTAGCTGAAACATGCCCCCCAACTATTCTAAATGGATAAAAATCTG
>JAATVR010000431.1 GCA_014523665.1 Nitrososphaerales archaeon TH526 | reverse complement strand
GAGCAATATCCGTTCTACTGAATTGATTGCAAACGGTACTACTGAGCAGACAGAAGGAAATAACAATATTAGTAACGAACAGACTTTACAAGTGCCTGGAGCACTACAACAATCATCAGAAAATATGTCATCGTCGTTATCATCAACATCACTACCGCCTTTCTCTGAATACAATAATTCGAGATATGGGTTTAAGATTCAGTATCCCTCAGACTGGAAAGTTAATTCAACTGCTAATAATTCGCTATCATCTCCACCTATCACAGGAGCCTCTACTGATGGAGTAGCAAATATCACTTCTCCTTCTGACCTACAACGGGGAAGGCAAGGTCTTGTTACTATTAGTGTAGAAAATTTAAGCGAGGCAGCATCTCAGCAAGCAAATGGAAATCTTACAGCATATGATTATGCAGCTCCCATCATAAAGCAACTTTCTCTGACGCTCGGATCGGCGACCGAACGAGGTCAAACCAACTTAGTAAGAAATGAATCACTAAACATAGGATCGGAGACTAGTGGCAAAAATAGCAAGAATTTGTCTGCATGGAGAATAGACACCATAGCCTCCGATTACAAATCTGACGTATTTGTCATAAACGGTACGCGGGTATTTGATATTGGGTTCTCTGCACCTAAAGAAAGTGCTACACAATCTTTACCGATATTTGATAAGATGTTAAACTCCTTTCAATTCACAGTTACAACACCTAATGTAACAGCTAATGAAGATACTCTTAGCACTACGGACATAACGAATGCTTCTGTTACTAATAACCAGTCAACAATCCCATTGAATGAGATTGTGCAACAAAAACCGCTGTCACAACTGTCATCTAGTCTTATCCCCCTACCATCCCAGCAGCAGGAACCATCCACATTTCAAACAGAACAACAACAACCATTACCACCACCATCTAATATTTCACAACAATCGCAGCATCATCTAGATGAAGCAATAAAAGCTCTGCAGGCTGGTGATACCGTAGGCGCAAAAGTACACATGACAGAAGCAGATAAGATTATTCAAGAAGGTGCAGCTAAAATGCATCTTGATGAAGCAATAAAAGCTCTAGAGAGTGGAGATATTGCAGGCGCAGAGACCCATGCACAGATGGCTCAAGATAGTCAACAACAACAACAACAACAACAACAACAACAACAACAACAACAACAACAACAACAACAACAACAACCATTACCACCACCATCTAATATTTCACAACAAGTGCAGCAGCTACAACAACAACAACCTCTTCTTGGCCAGGTTATGCAGCAACAACAACCAGTCTATCAGCAGCCACCATTAGCTCAACAACAGCAGCTGTCATCTATTTATCAGCAGCCTACAGCACAGGTTCCGCCGACCATTCAGCAGCTACCCACACAGCCATTGATTCAGACTAGTCCTCAAACTCAGTCATTGCTCCAGAGTAATCCTGCCCAACCTTATGGAATACCATCTACAGCTGCAACCATCCAACCCCAGCTATCAGCATTACCACCTACAGCAACGACTTTTCCTCCATCTGTTCTCCCTCCTGTAAACTCGCTCCAGCCGTACGGTACAACAAGTGGTCTGGGATATCCTTCGACGATCGGCGGTCAGTATGGCCTCGGTGCAGCTGGTTCAGCAGCTGGTGCAACTGCTACTTCTGTTAGCACATCGTCTCAACTAGTCTCGCCATGGTTTCCATCACTTCCAGCTACATATTGCGGTGGAACATTTCTACTCACGATTGAAGGTACACCACGTGGCGATGGTGATAAGAATAACAAGATAGAGCCATCGGACAATAGTGACAGAAAAGACAATAACGGTGGAGGCGATAACGATGATGATGGCAACCACCACAAAAATAGCGACCGCGACAGACGACTGCTATCGTTACAAGTAAATTCAGATAATAGCAGGATCTTTACTGACGATGACTCGATATCTGGCGAGATCTTCCTGGGAAAGAAAAATATCGATAAGAACAAGGGAAACGATTTTGATATCAAATCAATCTTTAACGATTGCCAAGTTGTTACATTCAGCAAGGGATAATGTAGAGCATTTATTTAATATTACTGAACTCCAACTCATATGTTTAGTTTTTGACTAGAAGAGGCTTTACTAAGCAGGATTCTAGAGACATCGAATATGCAGTAGCTAGAACGATAGTACTACAAATAGCTGGAGAGAAGGTACGATACATCAAAGACCAGACAGGTTTTCAATATCAAAGAATAAGGCTGTTACATGATCAAGAAACGTCTTAAGGGGAAAGGCAGCAAATGGATATCCAGGGAGGAGCCAGCCTATTATTTTTTATCATATAGTACCTTGTCGTGCAGTAAGACTTTACTAGACCGAAACACCTATCAAAATCAGCTTTGGATTATGAAGCATAAACAGTCAGATATGAAGCAAGAAGAAATTCGATGGCGAAGAGACAAAATCCTGGAACTAAGCAGTAGAGGTAACAGCGAAAGAGAGATTGCTGCTACCTTGCAAATCTCTCCAGCTACTGCACATAGAGACATTGCCTATCTTAATCAACTGGCTAAGGAGAACATTTCAAAGTATATAGATGAAAAGCTACCTGCAGAGTACCAGAAATGTCTGATAGGGATTACTGCCATTATGAAGGAATCGTGGAGTACTGCAGCATCTGCAGAAACAGAAGGTGGTGCTAA
This sequence comes from Nitrososphaerales archaeon TH526, assembly GCA_014523665.1. GTDB lineage: Archaea > Thermoproteota > Nitrososphaeria > Nitrososphaerales > Nitrososphaeraceae > TH5896. The sequence goes on along the minus strand of JAATVR010000431.1, from coordinate 5,185 downwards.
TAGTAGAAGAGACAAGCTACAGGCACTATCTCTCGCCAAGGAATGCTATGCTATGAAGTTAGACTTGTTATCATCTGCTACTATAGTGGATAGGGCCATTACATTTGTAGAGAATCATCGTATTCAGCCTAGGGGTTTGACAGACCAAAACAAGAAAGTAACAATAGAAGATGACGCTACAGAATCTATCCAAAGTATTAGATAAGTACGAATCACAGTTAGGGAGCACCAGCCTAGAACAGTTTGAACTACTGAAAGGTTTACCGTTCTATGATTGGCAGTACAAAGCTGGCTCTGGCAATCAGCTTCAACCATGCCATAGGTCTGCCTCAGAAGAAAAATGGCCAACCCTTTCCTTTATTCGACTATAAACAGTTGATATTTGACACACTGCACACACATAAACACGTCTGGATTAAGAAGGCTACTGGCCTAGGCATTACAGAGTTTATGCTGCGTTATATGGCTTGGCTATGTTTGAAGGATAGTACACTCAGAGGTTCACAGATGTGCATTGTAACAGGTCCAAGGTTAGAGTTAGCGATCACACTGATAGAGAGAATGAAAGGTCTGTTTCAATATTGGCGTGAAGGTTTTGATAATCCTCATTCGCCAATTTTACGCTCACAAAATGGATCTTCTAAGCACACAATTGGCCAGGTTCATTTTGATACCGAAGAGAATGTTATCGTTCTAAATGGAGATTATATCGAGGCATATCCTTCACATCATCTGGACGCCATACGTGGAATACCAAACGTATCCGTCATTTTACTCGATGAGGCTGATTTTTTTTCCTCCAGGGCAACAGCAGGATGCTAGAGATGTCTCGGAGAGATATATCGCTAAGAGTAACCCATGGATCGTAATGGTCTCAACACCTAATGCTCCAGAAAGTCTCTTTGAGAAGGTAGAAAGAGAACCAGAAGAAACATGCCTATACAAGCGACTATTCCTAGACTACACATATGGTCTAGACAGAATATACACTAGGGGAGAAGTAGAAAAGGCTAAGGCGTCACCCTCCTTTGAGCGAGAATACAACCTCAAGTACTTGGGTAAAGTTGGCAATGTGTTCCACACGCTAGACATAGAAGCGGCAATATGCACGCAGCAGGAAGGCCAGGAAATGATGGACTGGTCCACAAGTACCAGGGTAGGAAGAAGCATGGGAATAGATGTGGCATGGGGAGACACATCAAAGTTTGCCATTGTCATTACTCAATATCATGCAGCTAAAGCAGAGGCATCATATCACTAAATTATACTGTGACGGTGCGAATCCCGAGGTAATTAGAGAGCTAAAACACAGGATAGGAGAGTATCACGATTATCATGGATGGTTAACAGAAGAACAGATCTGGGCCTTGCGCAGCAGTAACAGTTGGCAGATAATACCTGTCAACTTCCAGAAGAGACATAGACAGATGTTGGAATGGACTTATACGCTTATGTCGAAGAGATTCATCAAAATACATCCTTCGTTGCAGCAACTGATTGTGTCCCTTCGAACCGCAGTAGTTATAGATGATTGGAAGCTAGATAAACAGCAGACATCACATGATGATATACTCGATGCATTTCAGCTTGCTTGTCTTAACTATGAGATACCGAAGAGTCGCACCTAGTACAGATCAGTTTAGGTAGGGCTTAGTTAGCGCTAGATCATGAAAATCTTTGCTTACTTGGAACTGATGCATACGTAGTTGTTTAAGAAAAGGTGGGATCGTGACTGATTGACCTTGGCGATCAATCATTTAGTGTATCAACCGCCTGCGGGTACCGTTGTTCATGACATAGGACTTGCCGTAGAGTTGGCAGTGGTGTTGGCACTAGTAGCAGAGGTCGCATTCGTTGCTTGTAACACCTTCAATGCCATTATGTTACCCTCGTTCAGTCCCTCGTATATGAGTCCGCCATATCCAGCCCATACTGGCATGCCGACTATCATAGGGCTAAAGAAATCAGAGGCTGCAAGTAATTTGCCAGTCGCGGCATCACGCCACTTATCTGTTCTATGTAGTTTGCTCCTTTCGGTCCAACTTGTAGATCTAATGGATTTGTGATGTTTGATGAAATGTTCGTACCAACGAGCACTCGGTTGGCATCATCATCTATTAGTACCAGCCAGCCAGCCAGCCAGCTTAAGGTACTTTGGTCTGCACTCCAAGCAACCGACATATTACCAGTTGCCTGATCCAAGTCGATATTACCAGGACCGTGGTCCATTGCATATAACCGATTATTTTCTAGTGGAAATAGCGGGCTAACTGCTATGCCTGCGGCTCATACAAATAAGACACTACAAGTAGAGTGGATAGACCCTGATTCCATTTACCTTTACCTTTACCTTTGTCTTTGTCTTTACTTGACTCTTCTTTCTGTTCTTTTACTGGGGAACGTTCACTCTCAGAAGACTCTAACATTGAAATGTTTTTTGAGATATTTCCAGGTCTAGTTGTTTTCATCGTACAAGCTGATGTGAATGGCCAGAATGACTGGTTATCTATATTTCGTCTACCGACAAAGGCACCGTATCTAGTTCCAAATGGGTTTTATACATATATAGAAGAACATAAAGGTGCAGTATCCGAATTCCTAGATAGTAGATTTCGAACCTGGAATGACGACAGAGGGAACAAGACATGACCCTCACGATGATGTGGGTTCTGAAATTTAGAGGGAGAATTCTCTGCGATTCCATTCCGTGGAACATAAACTTTATTACAACAAGTAGAATAATACTCTGAAGATTTGTTTTGAGCGACCCAATTGTAGATCTCAAAGAGAAAGCGAAGGCAACTTGGGCCTTGGGTTCTTATAACGACATAGCAACCTTCCTTTCTCCTATGTCCGCTCACTTAGTACGTGCTGCTGGTGTTAGTCGTGGTGAGCATCTGCTCGACGTAGCATGTGGTACTGGCATTACAGCCATCACTGCGTGCAGAGCAGGGGCAAAAGTAATTGGGATAGACCTCACACCTGAACTTTTGACACGTGCGAAGGAAGAAGCAGCCCTTGCCGGTGTAACGGAAGGGATCGAATGGAAACATGGTGATGCTGAAGACCTTCCCTTTCCTGATAATTCATTTGACATAGTGTTATCAAGTCTAGGACACATGTTTACTCCTCGTCCAGAGGTTGCTGCAAAAGAGCTGATCAGAGTCACAAAGGAAGGGGGCCGTATCGCATTTACAACTTGGCCTCCTGAACATAATGTAGGAAGATTCTTCGCGGCTATCGTAAAGCATGTCCCGCCTCCTCCTCAGAGCCCTCCTTCGCCTATGCAATGGGGAATTCCACAGACAGTACAGGAGCGTCTCGGAAGCAACGTCAAGGACCTTCACTTCGAGCGAGGTGCAGTATACTTTCCTGTATTGAGCCCAAACCATTTTTGGAAATTGTTTAGTACAAAATATGGGCCCCTGATACGTGCTATCCAAGCACTTGGAGGACAGGGTACTAGCAAGGTCGAGGCACTAGAACATGACTTTATACAGGCCGTCACACCTTACATGCATGAGAATTTGATAAGACAAGACTACCTACTTACTCTGGCGCTGAAGGCGTAAGTTGAATGCTTAATTAGATAGTTGTACGTAGTTATCTGGCTTGTCACGATTGAATCCGTCGGCTGCGGAACAGGCATCGTAGCGCGCACCACTGCTGAACGCTTAGGAAACCACGGAACAGTGATCGGCCTTGATCTTAATGAAGGTATGCTAGAAGTAGCACATACTACTTCATCGAATTTACATCCGCTTATAGAGTGGCGAAAGGGGGTTGTAAAAGAGATCCCGTTTCATGATTTATCATTCGATGTTATTTTTTTGTTAGCAAGGCCTCCAATTTTTTCTCAATATGTTGGCTGCGCTACGAGAGATACATCGTGTGCTCAAGGCAACCGGCCTTTAAATCACTCAAAGTGCTTATTGTCAAGTATACTATACAAGTTAGGACGACTATATATCGGCATACACTTGGTCGTCCTACCGATTATGACTGTTTTCGTAACAGGTTAGCGTTACTTTTACTGCTGGCAGCTGTGTAGCTCCTCAGATTACTCATTACCGCATATTGGTCATTGGGATAGGGCGGCTGGGACTACATGATGGTCGATGTACTACTATTATTTCTGTTCATCGGTCGTCCTACCTTTATTTCTGTTTGTTACTTTATCTCACCCTAGTCCGTTAAAGGGCTGATTGATTAACCTCGTTAAGGGACTTTCGTATAAAGACCATCAAGCTAGAAATAAAATGATATACCTTTTTGTGTGAGAACGAGGGTTGCTGATTGCCGATTTCATACATAGATATTTTTCATCCCGTCTGCGATGCAGTTAACTGTTCAGATGACGCCAGGTTTGAAAGGAAAATCACTGTTCGTAATTTGCAAGGTGAGCTTTTTACGTTCAGAGCGTTCTTCCGTGAAACGCATAAAGATAAAGCAAAGACGCCGTGGGATGAATATCATAACGACAACCAGAATTCTTCAAAGTCTTAATGAAAAAAGGATGTCACCCCTCTTTCTATGACAATTCAGACTCAATCTAGTAGTGATAAGGTAATAATGAAGTTGTTGTCACTGGCTTGTCTGTCGGATAGGCATGAATATTGTTCTTTTAGTTTTGCTGGTGCTGCTGATTGTCAATGTAGTTGCCAAAAATAGATAGACCTGGAAATCGACGATAGAGAATAAATGACGGTATTCGCTAGACAAAAAACCTAGAATCCAGCATTTGAACAGACTGAAATCAGTTGCGATCTTAGCCTATTAGCCCTTTCATCTCGAAGCAGGATTTAGATATTCAGCTCTGGCAGAACACAAAAAAAAGAAAGAAAGTAATATGCATGGTACTTGTGGTCGTTAGTAGCGACTTGATACCAAATAATACTTACGTCTTTAATCTACGCAGCCAGGAACATCATCCGCTAATCCACCTACCGTATCAGCGTGATCGCTTGGATGTCCTTCACGTTGATTGCCTACTCCTTCTCTTGGTGTTTCGTTGTCGCCATCATTTGGAACTGGGTCAGAAGAATGTTCGCCTATGCCTGGTTGATCGTCAACGTTCTGTGTTAGACTTGATGTGACCTTACCCCAACAGTTTGCCTCACCTTCATCATTGTCTGTCTCTTGACCTACCCCGTCGTCACCGCCTGGTCCATCTCTATCAGCATCT
>JAATVR010000430.1 GCA_014523665.1 Nitrososphaerales archaeon TH526 | reverse complement strand
TATATAATGAAATGAATAAATTATTAGTTTACAACCCGACCCGACTAAACAATCGTTGAATCGAGATGCAAAAGCAATAGCAGTATAACTCTTTTTAGTCGACTACAACATAATGACAGCTATAAGTACATCGGTACTTGACGTTGTTGCTTAATATCATATTGCTTATCGACAATGTCATATATCGCAACTCAGAAGATAAGCGCTTCTAGGACAGAGTTTCGCTGCAATATATGCAATGGTCTTGTTGGGTGGTAGGACGAACCAACTCGAATTAAAAAGATAATGCCAGTCAAACGAGCATGGACTGAAGATGAATGTATGGCTATGCGGTAATCAGCTCATGTGAACTATAATAACTTCTTTATTGTTGGTTGTCCATTAAACCCATATCTGATGAGATGGTACGTAATAGCATCTTTGGCTATACTAGATTGACTAGTATACAGATTATCGAATTATAATTATTGTTTGTCGTCTTAGATCAGAATGTCGGATTAGTGAATTAAATAAAATATTGAATATAGTTACATTTTATGAAAAATAATAGTATTTAGACTAATACACTGTATATTTGTCTATCAAAAACAGAATAGACATTGCCATTGCTTCAATCGCAGCGAATCATTTCGTTGAGAGATACATTCTAAAAAGATACAGATAGGTAGAGTATTAGTTACCAGACTATAACCATAGATAGACCCATACACTCTCCCTCGGCTATTCGTATATCACTGATTATATCGCAAATTGTCGAGTCGTTGGTCTATGTCAAAACACAAACTCATCAAGCTTAAAAAAATAATCGAAGAGAGGATTGGATCGATTTCCGAAGAAGTAGAAATCGCAACTAACACAAAACTGAACCCGCTGTACATAGTAGATCGTAAAGACGAGATAGAATCTCTACGGTGGACAACAAGAATTATCAGATGGATTTTAGATCGAGCTATCGACGCAGGCCAGCAGCTTGGAGTAACCAAAACGAAATTGGAGTTAGAAGACACGGTAAAATTTGAAAATATGCTACACGATAAAATTCAAGAGCTTGAAATAGAGCTTGAAGATTCAAATACGGCTAGGGAAAAAGAAGTTCTAGTAAACGAAATAGACACTCTAGAATGTATCTTGGGTCATTTGTTCAATCTGAAACCTGGCGGTGATGGAACACGAGCTATAGGAATTGCAGAAGCCAACAATAACTACCAGCAAGCAAATCGGTTAAGAAAGCAACTAATTAAGATCCAAGATTTGGAAGAAGAGATTAGTACACAAATACAAAACTAGAGCTGAAATTAATTATAGAACAGAAATCAGATAAATTTGAATTAATCCAAAAAAGACTTACTACCATAAAGTGAACTAAGTGAACAAATTGATCAGTGTCCAAAATGCTAGAATCGGCGCAGTATCTGCAATTTTACTACTATCCACCATTATGCTAAACACATCAGTAAACAATGAGAATTTGGTTTTTGCACAAAACTTTAGCTTCGTGCCATACCAGATAGTACCAGATCTAGAGATGATCGGTAGTGATCAGTCTTCATCAAATAGCACTTCCAATATGGATGAAAGCAATGTTAACGAAGCGTTTACTGACTTATCTGGGTCTAGTGATGGAACAGGTACATATGAACAAGAATCTGAAACAATAAAGACTAATTATGATAATACAGTGACGATCAATAAACAGACTGTGACTTCACCGACTGAAGAACAAAGTAATACAGTTGTAGACCCATTAGGGGAAGAAATAAAGAACCAACTCAATGAAGCATTATCTGGAATAACTGTTCCATAGACCTCAACTTCTTTTTATTATTCTATAGGTTACATAATACGCAGATTCTGCTTTGAGATAGATCTGTTATCAATACAATAAGTACTAAATTCTCTGACAGCTAGATTACTGTTCTAGTAAACATCTATGAAAGATATATGTCTAAATTTCTGAGGTACACAGGTCATGATTTACCATCATTAGAAGATAAGATACGGAAGCTTACAAGTGACGTCACAGAACTGGAGTTTAGGAAAAAAGATTTGAACAATCACCATTATGTTACAGAGCGCACAGTTATCTGATCTTGGCCAGGTTATCACAAAAGATCAGAATGCTATCGAATACAAGCACCGCCATCGCCGCCATCTGTGCTTGTTGCTCCAGTCATGTTTCCTCCAGTCATATTTGACTGGGCGTTAATAGTGGATGCAAGTCCTGTCACCAATACCGACGCAACAATTGCGACGCCTATGGCTACAAATATTTGACTTCATCGAACTGGGCATTATCTTTATGATATATAGTGATTCTAGTACGTAACGTCTAAAAGAAAGTCTCTACAGCTTAAATTTTATTGTGCGTTTGCTTTAGTTTAATATATAACAAATCTCATTTATATGGTATTCTAGTTAATTATTTACTTGATTCTTCCACTAATCATCAATCCTAACGAAAAAATTACTCGTATACTAAAAATGATTGATTTGAAGCAAGATGGACTTTGCTTTTCCTGTCGTGGACAGATAACACGAGATCATGTAATTGTAAGCAGTGGACGACCACGACATTATTATCACAAATACTGCGCTATCAAGCACAAGATTATCTAGTTCACCGCATCTATTGATAGAAAGATGAGCTAACTTGCAATTAATTTTTTATGATTTCATCTATCAGATTAGTTAAGCGTTCTGAATCTATTGGTTTTAGTACGTATTTTGTTATGTAACTACCGTTTTGTAATTCTTTTATGAGTTCATCATCTATATTATACGCTGATATGAGAATTACTTTAGTTTCGCTGTATTCTTTTATCTTGCGAGCAACAGAGTCACCCATCACGCCGCCACGTAGTTTATAATCTAATAGTACTAGGTGTATCTTATTACCCTGGCTTATTTCAGCGATATACTTCTCAACACACTTTTGACCAGAATCTACCATTATTATATTATATTTTGACTCGAGTATTAGCTCAAATGATAAAAGCACGTCTGGTTCATCTTCGCATATCATTATTGTTTTCTTTTCTGTTGCAAATTTACTATAATTATATGTGAATTTCTGAATATTATCCATACCATCCACTCCCGACATTTAGATTATCGAGACTTCGTGTGATCGCACTACTATCATTTTGCTACAAAAATATATGAAGAAGCAGAACTGGGCCATACTGCGTAGTTATCTATAGTTTGAATAGCGCCGGTTGGATGTGCAACTATGATCTTGTATACACCTGACGGGAGACTACTCAGTACAAAAGAACCATCAGATTCAGTTGCAACAGAAGTAGAATAGCCTGCATTCTTGTATGCCGAATTTGTTAATCCCATGTTCTTGTAAGCAACTATTGATGCTCCGTCTATTGGCATGCTATCTAAGCTCGTTACAAAGCCGCTTACACTTCCTAGATCTCTAGTTAATGGTGAAGCTGTAGATCCTAAAAATGCAGAAAATAGAGTCATAAAAGAAGACCCATATGCTATAGAAATTAGAGTAGCAGTAGCAATCCCTAAAGAGCTAACGAGAATAATAAAAATTATTGCCCGTCTGTTTAACCTGTGGTAAAGTTCTTTATCTACTAACTTCTTTTCGTTATGCTGAGTATCTAGTGTCATCTCAATCACATTTACCCCGTTCTTCAACCATTCCTACAACAGTACACTTATTTGAGACAAGTCTTGGTTCGATTATCATAAATCAATATGAAGAGATGTTGTTTAATTCTTCTTGTATTCCCAGCAGTTTAGAAATGTTCTCATGGTAGAAAGAATTAGACTGGTAGTCAATATTACATGTTATATTCATAATAGTGATAACAGGGCTTTAAGTATCAGGTCTGGTTGATAGTATGTCATTCAATAAATCCTGCTTTGATGTTGCAATAGTTTAATTGAAATTTCTATATAGCTTCTTTCATTTTATTAAATGCAGACTTTGCATTTTTCTTTACGTCATTTATACCGGTCTCGTGCTCGGTTAATTCTGTATTCTCTTTAATCTCATGCCCAAAATCTTTCTTTTGCTTAGCCATTTCTTTCTCACTAATCTTATTCATCCTATTATAAATGACTTATAGTAGTAAGAGATTCTGACATGTTCAGGTCATTAAAGATTATTCTTTGGACTATCATCGAATCTGATATAGGCGCGTGACAATTTTTTGTTCATTTCTTATTTACTATCTTGATATTTTGTATTCCTAAGTTCTTGAACTACCATTTCTAAATGATCTCGCATCTCTATATCCGTTAGAGACGGTTTTACTCCACTCTGTTCTTCCAATGATTTGGCGCTTGCTTTTACTGCCACCATTACCCTATTTTGAATCTCTTTTTGAATTTCAGCGGTTGCACCAACGTCTAGTAATGTCGATTCTCTTCTGGCCAATGTTTTTATCGACTGACGTAGCTTCGTATCTTCTGCCACACAAATAGCCGATCGATAGAGACCACTTAGTATGAGAAAGGAAAATGGTCCCAGTAGCAAGATATTTACAAACCCAAATGGAGGATAACCAGCAGCTGAGATAGTTGCCGATGTGGCTGTAAAAAATAGGATAAATCCATAAGCAGTAATCATCATATAGTCTTTAATAATAGGGATACGAATGGCTTTGGCTACGGAGCGAAAGTTAGCACCTATTAGGATCTGGGCTATTATTTGAGAAGACAATAGGAGTAAAACCGCGTTTGACGAAATAGCAAGACTACTTAGAACGACACAATAATGAAGTAAGATTCGGACTCATCGAATCATAATTCTAAAGATAATATAGGTGACTTACCGATGTGAATCAAACTTTTCAAGATAATTTCTACCATCTGATGTTATAACTAGCTCGTTAAAGTGATTTGTAACTACATAATGTATTTGTTTCAAAG
>JAATVR010000039.1 GCA_014523665.1 Nitrososphaerales archaeon TH526 | reverse complement strand
CTAACGCATGTTGAATTTCCTTATTATTCATTGATCTGTAATGATTGAAGACTGATATAATTTTTACAAAATGATATGACTCGAAGAGTGAACACTCCTGATGGTCTATATCATTTTGAAATCATAGCTGAGCTCTACAGACTACCACAGTGGTCTTATGAAGGATTTCTAACTGAACAGTTATACACAATCGGCAGGCGTGCTGGCAAAAACATCGAAACTCCTTCATAGATTCTTACTTTTACGAAAAAGCTTCAGTAACTCCGATAAAAATATCTTTATACTCCTCAGCAATATTGTATTATTGAATGTCTAATCCTAACGACAAGTATGTCAATCAAGACAATAAAAATACTAGCGATGACGCACGAACGAACAATGCTGCTAATATTAGCTACAATAGCAAGGATGAAAACGAGGAGCGAGCTCAAGCAGTTGACCCATCAAAAAAATCTTCTTTTAAAGATAGAATTATGACCAAGGTTAGCCCAGGTTCTAGTCGAGAATTAAATGAATATTCTGAACCTGAGAGAATATCCAACAACGTCACAAAAATAATCATAAGTTTATTTCTGCTAGTCGGCTTTATTGTATTAGTCACTGCGATTTTTGTTGCGGTCATAGGCAATGATAACGGCCAACAAGCACAGATTCTCGGAAACGTATTTGTAGCAGCAATTGTAGGTGGATTTACGATAGTTGGAACTATCATATATCAAGTTCGCGGCAGATGATAGCATAATGTCGTGAACTGATCATTCAGGAACTAGCAAAAAATATCATCCTTTATTTGGCTGATAGTGCTAGCAAGATCAGCATTTATTTTTGTAGTTTATTGTATTCTCATTATCAACTTCCTCCTTCTCTTCAAGAAGTCTCTTAGTTTGTGTTATTACTCATTTGACGTAATATTGCCTATTTTGAAAGTCATTCGGCCACATCTATGTCACAATTACCAATCAATCATTGCTCATTTCAGAGATGTCCCCGCCAAATCCGGGTTTAGTACCAATGCAAATTCGAGGCAATGCTAATGGAGAATCTTTCTTAATTCTATGCTTGCCATAGTTTAACCTATCAAGTCTTATTCCTACTTGATGATTCATCGTCAAGGAAAAAATCCGAGTCCTGATCGGTAACCTCTCTGACCGTAGTGGAATCAGAAGGCCTGGAAGCAGATGTGATTTTAGTATCTAATTTTATTTCTCCTCTCTTCCTCTTGTTTCTCCGTCTGATCAAAAGCAATCCGACAATAATTACGATGATGATAATGATCACTATTGGAAAGATGCCCGAAAATCCATTCACAAAAGTAAACGCGCCATTATTCCCGTCATTGCTACTAGATGTCGAGGGTTGTCCTTCATATACTACTGTATCATTTAATAGTAATTCATGAACCATTCTAAGATTATCACTATAAGTGACGTTTAGGCTTACAGGGTAATCACTTGCAGGTAGATCACTGTCAATGCTAAGAGGAATACTAAATGGAAGTGGAGAGTTCTCTGAGAGATCTCCTAGATATTGTTGTTGGGATGGACCAGTAACCAAAGATTTGTTCAAATTGCCCTGCGATGATTCTGCATTGGCTGCAGGATTGACTAATTCTATCGTAGTAAACAGTGCGACTGTATTTCCTTCATTCAATAAATTACCGACTAGATTTGGAGCACCGCCTACGTAATTGATGTCAAGATCGTATGTCCTAATTCGTATTTGGCCATCAACGTAAGCGCCTATGTTTAGAGTGTCTGTTTTGGACTGTCCCCTTTCTATATATTCAGCGTTTACTTCAAATTCCGTAGGGTTATTAATTACGTCCTCGGCGGCATAAACGGTCGTAGACATTGGGAAATTTGATTGAGGAGCCATATAATCTACCCTCCATCTCGAGTCCCCTAATATCTTAACAGAATTAGTCCCTGAAGAAAGGGAAAAAACGACATCTGTAAGTGGTAAGCTTCCATTGTTGGTTATGCTAAAACGTAGGTTTTCTAACCTACCTGCCGTAAGTTTTATAGGGTTTTCGTTGATTTCATCTTCAGATCCATTTACATTACTTTTGTTATCATTGGCAGCATAATCCCGACTATTGGACGTAGTTGAAATTATCTCTGGATTTATGCTAAGCACTGACTCTGGCGGATTCGGCGCTACGATCATTCCCTTCGAATAATCGGAATCAGTACGGATGCCATACGCATTGTTGTATGCTATTTCCAGATCTAAAGTCTGTATAGTTCCTCCCGAAGAATACTCGGGATAAATAATTGGAGTGATTAAGACAGAGCTACCGGCCTGAATATTTCCGATGTTAAAAGATTCTGAATCGACCGTTGTAGTAGTAGAACCATTTACCGAACTGCCATTGGAAGTGCTGTTTGCGGCAGTAGTTCCACCAGAAACCCCTACCACAGTAACTATTGCTCCCGTTGCGTTTGCCGTTCCATGATTTGTTACAAGAATTTGTAATGGGTTTGGATAACCGGCTGTTAGATTTTGATTTAGTAATGTAGTATCTAAAATTACCTTACCGGTCAATCTAAATGGGATCATCATTTTGGCTGAGATTTGTCCAATCTCAAGAATCTTCGAATATGATAATGTTAAGTCACCCGTGTATGGCCCCACCTTGGCTTGTGGAAGAACTTCCATCGTGAAATACATAGTAAAGGTGTCACCAGCCTTAATGATAGAATCATAACTAGCAACTGCAACATTTGGAGAGGTGACATTATTCTCACCTTCAATCGCTCTAAATCCGGGGGGAAGGGTTAGGTATCCTGTTACCCCTGTAATATCAGTTCTTCCTCTATTTACGAATACTATCGCAAGTGTAGAGGTTCCTTCTCCAGGGCCAATTTCTTTCTTGGAGTTGTTTGTAGTTGAAGTAGAGGTAGAAATAGAATCTTCTGTCCAATATGCCTCAAGAAAAGAAGGAACTCTATCGGTCTGAACAGAGATAGGAATAGTAGTGGGAGTAGGAGATGAATTAGACGATTGAGCAAATACATTCACACCAAGCGTTGTAAATAGTACCAAATATGCGATCACAGATATTAATAGGGGGCAAAACACTAAGCAGGGAAGAGGACTTAAGTTTTTTCGGCTTTGCTTTGATGTCGCAATGTTTCTAAACCACCACTTCGGTAAGTCTCCTCTTCGTATCGGCTCCAACGTACATCCTTCGAAAAAGGAACAATGAACTTTGCTATGATTCTTCCTTACATTATCTCTTCCTTGTTGCATCATATTCTATTTATTATCTCTTTTTCAACGGCCCCATCCCGGATGAAAATGGTTCTATCTGTCCTAGATGCAAGGTCTGAATTGTGTGTCACAAATACAATAGTTCTTTTGAACTTCTTAGCAAGCATTCTCAATAGATCAAAAACCTCCCCTCCTGTCTTTGTATCTAAATTTCCAGTTGGTTCATCAGCAAGAATTATGGCAGGATTATTCATGAGGGATCTAGCTATGGCAACCCGTTGTTGTTGTCCTCCACTTAAATTTACTGGCTTAAGCCATGCTTTATCTTCGATACCTAATATTCGTAGCAGTTTTAGTGAGCGTCTGTGTCTCTCTTCACTAGTCATCCCAGAGATAATAGCTGGAATCTCAACATTCTTCTGAACCGATGTTCTGTTAATTAAATTAAAGGACTGAAATATGTAACCTATTAGAGAATTTCGCATTTGAGCAATCTGACTATCTTTTAGGGAAAAAATATCTACATTATCGATGAAAACTCTTCCACTGGAGGGTCGATCCAACGCACCGATAATGTTTAGTAACGTTGACTTACCACTCCCAGAAGGGCCTACAATTGAGATAAATTCACCTTTTCTAACTGCAAAACTAATGTCCCTAAGAGCAATCAATTCTCCTGCCGGAGATTTAAAGATCTTTGAAACATTTTCCATTCTTAATGCAATAGGCAATGAAAGATCATCAACTTCATTCTTATCGTTAGATTCTGCCTTTTGATTATATCTTACAACATTGTCATGCATAGCTAATAGCCCTGTTAAATGTTAATCTTGTCTCTTGGTTATCTCCAATAGATATCTTTCCCTCTTTATCCAATTTCGAGGATGACTTATAAGCAGTCATACAGGCATTTATAGTTGACTTCAGCCTACTCGAATGGTTACCAATCGCATTATAGTTTGAGAATTAAATATTCAACAAGATCGGAGACAAGTTAAACTGCCTTTCAGAAGTAACAACTATGTTTAGAGAACTAAGTTCAATAATCAGGTTATATATTTTTATTCTATGAGAGTAAAGGGTAGAAATCAGTTATTAATATAATTGCCAATAAACAAATAGTACAGTACTGCTAATCTTAAGAATCATTTTTTTATATCTATTTTCTGTCACCTGTCTTTTTCCGCTGTTTGGTAAGACAATCATGCCAGTCGCTGGTCTATCTTGCCTACGATGTAGAACCTGTGTTTGCATCCCTGTCTTCCATTACAAATATGGGTGTCATGTCCCAAAAGCAATGGAGAAATGGCTATACTTAGTGAATTTCAAAACCTTCAGTTATTGTCCCAAACAACAGAGAAAAACTAAAAAAGACTATGATTGCTAGAATGCTTTTATTATTAATGTCAATAATTCTGCAATTATTCACTATTAAATAGAGATGAAAAAATAAAAAAGGTTAACTAGCTACCTACCATTTTCTCAAATGTTCCACCTTTAGCTGTGATAAGTCCTCTCTCCACTAGTGGTTTTTCTCCTAACGCCTTCTCTATAGCTCGATCGCTCAATTGAACTGCTTGAGCAATAGTTATATCTTCAGTGTATTCTTTCTGAATTGTATCAATGGCTGTGTCTGAATACTGCCCTATTGCAAAACCAGATCCACTAAAGTATGTACCACTAGGATCAACTTGATACAATTGAATTCCTGCCGGATCTAGTCCCGTGATAATTATCGATGCTGCCTGAGGTCTAACGGCGTAGATTGTAAAGTCGTGCAAGTAGGAGCTTAGCTGCCGTGCGAGTGACTTTATATCTATTGGACTATCGTATGTGAATCTGTATTTCTGAGCTGCTACTCTCATTTCATCGATTAACTGAAGTATGTCTCCTATGTATCCAGAACCAGTAGCACCGACATGTCCATCTATTGCAAATATTTTCTCTGCTGGTTCTACCAAAGGCTTTGTAGGCTTAATGTGACTAGAGATCAATGCAAAAGTTGCTGTTTTGATTCCTATTGTGGTTGAACCTTTACCAACTGCCTCTAGCGCACTGTCTACTAATAGCAGTCTTCCTTCTGGGCCATAGTAGTAAGGATATCTTGTGTTACCAATTCCAGAGCCGCCCATATCAGCCATTTCTATTATCTCCTCCGCTCCTTCACTACCAAGGAAAGGTTTGGGATCGTCAACACATCTATCCCGTTTCCCGAACCAGGATCTCTTTCCATTGCCGCGGCTACGGCTTTAGTGGCAATTTCCTTTGCCTGATCATTGGTCAAGTCTTTGTGATATATGCTTTCAAGCACCCCATATGCGATGGGAGAGCCTGAACCTGAGGATGCGAATTCCTCGCTGGTAATGGCTCCACTCATATCTGCCACAAATATGTGTCCACCTTCTTGATCCACTCCACCTACCAGTAATTCTACAAAGTATGGCTGATAGTTCTTGAGCCCAGCGTATGCCTGATTAGCAATTAGCCTAGCTGATTCTTTTACCGTGACGGGGAATCCTCTACGTAACTCGATTAGATTTCTTTCGGCCTTGACAAGCTTGACCATGTAATCCGCGTCAGATAGCTGCCCAGCAATTGCTACTGCTAAATTATCATCTATTTTTGTTATTTTTTGCGTAATCTTCGAACCTATAAAGAACCCCTTACTCGCTCTTCTATCAGAGCCGAGCACGACTCCTTCTTTTGTTCTGATACCAACTATTGTGGTCATTCTCTTTCTCCTTTCACCAGATATATTTACACAAGAGGAGTATTAATTGACCAGCATTTATGGAAAT
>JAATVR010000429.1 GCA_014523665.1 Nitrososphaerales archaeon TH526 | reverse complement strand
TGATATATTAGATTTAAATATCTGCACATCTTGAAGTTCCACCTGATGGGTTCGTAGCTCAGCCAGGTAGAGCGTCTGGCTCTTAACCAGTCAACATGAATTGGGTTATAATGTCGTGGGTCCGAATCCCACCGAACCCGCTACGATATCGGTTCTTAAATAGGATTCTAACGTATTAAAAGGTGCACAAGATTGAAAGAAACCCTGGAAACTAATCCATATTCTCTATTCGTATTCTCATTGAAGTCCAGAGAGAGCAGGACAAAGTATACTCAGAGAATAAACAAATTCTTTGATTTTATCGATATTCCTGATTCTAGCATAGAGAGTCGGTTCATAACTGAACAAGATGATGTTCTAAAAGAACGCCAAATTCAGCAACCATTGGGGCTGATCATATCAACTACGAATCCACTAGCTTGGATTTTCTATATAAAATTGGCAAATGATAGATAGAAAAAATTATAGATTAAAGTATTTCCGTTGTGACAAGTGTGATAGCAAATTTTGAAGAACAAGCCCAACTAGAATTGTGGGCTGATCCGTCAGCTAATGGTCAATGGCAACAATTATGTCCACGAACTCACGGGGTTGGTGGATTTTATCCAAGTTCTGCATCGCAAGAGTGTACCGTGCGGATCGATGCTGCACCAGGTATCGAAATGGCTTGTGGTGCTATACAAGAGATCACGGGTTGGACAAAGGGTCAAGGTGGAGCGGCATCAGCACCAGCACCAAATACACCAGTCCAACCAGAAAGTGGTGGTAGTGGTGGTAACAAAGAAACGCCAGCTAACGAGAGCGGCGGTAACGGCGGTGACTCAGCGGGATCTGATTACGCTAGAAGCAGAAGAGCCAAGTCAAACTATACTCACATTAGTAACTATTCGAGGCGCGTACGTTACTATTAGCTTATATCTAATTACCAAGTAATATTTTTATATTGATACTTGGCGGTATTGGCGTTTGGTTGGTTGGTTGTTGTTGCTGTACTAGTTATAATGGTATCTAGATCTACGGCTATAGTGGGTGCGGTTGTGCCTGCGCCAGCAGTAAGAATTGACCGGACAAATTTATCGTTTACATCCAGTGGGTATACTTCGACATATCATCTCTATGCCGGTGGACTTGATTGGTTAAAGCCAGTGGGTCTACTCATTTATACAGACGGTTCAGGTGAATACGGCTTGAAGAATCTCAGAGACTCGTATCTACTAGGTGGCGCTGGTGGAATGATCGCTGTAGCAAAGAAACACAACATGATATTACTCACGCCATTATCACCAAATAAGAATTGCAGTGACGGGGACGGTTCTTGCTGGTATCTCGGTGATCCGCCTGGATATACAAGATGGGTTGAGAATCTGGTCAAGCAAGTCCAGTCACAATATCAAATAGATAAGAAGCGTATTGCATTTGGCGGGTACTCATCAGGCGCGCAACTTGCTACCGAATACTGGGTGCCCTCGGGAGCTGCGCAGCGAACAATGGAAGCCGGTGCAATCGTCGCGATATCATTTGGTGGTTCGCCGAAAATGCTGGAAGTGGGTTATACACCGTCTTTCAGATCAAACGTGCATATGAATTGGAACGTTGGAGAGAAAGATGATTCATACTTACTTAACGATGAAAGTGAGGGACCAGGGCAAGGATACAATGTGAAAGCAGGGTATGATCATTATACCCGTGCCGGATTCCGAACATCTCTTGATGTAATACCTGGATTAGATCATGACCGCGATGGTCAGTTTGGAGCTGTAATGGATGCGCAGATCGTCAAACATATCAGGTGAAGTCATCGGTGTGGGCGTCGGTAATATTGTGGTCCCGGAATTATCCACAGATATGTCAAGACACCCATATCGATTATTAGTACAGTCCACCAAGCCGCGTCATTTGGTATTACAAAACCAAATATGAATAGTGGAATTGTACCACATAATGCACCAATCGGCGCGAGGAGTCTAAACTTGTCCATTGTGTAAATTAAGTCCTGACCGATGTTTGTATGTATGTGTGGCATCCGCGATACCACAGATAGAGCATTTCAAAGATATTTGTAACCAAACTTTATACCGTCATCTACACATTCCAACGTTCAAGATTCACAAATGGGTACTTAACCGTGACCGTAAGTCGAAGATTCGCGAGTACGGCTCACCAGAATTTAATGAATATAGACTATGGTACTACAAACATGGCATCTGATAGATCCCATTAAATAGACATTGGCAGGAACCGCTATCTAATTGGCGTTACGACGGAATGAAGCCCGATAGACACTTTGACACATTTTGAAATATTCTGAACAATTCTGACTGACATCATTTTGACAACCCCCTAGGGAAACATTCTGACACATTTACTGTCAGTCAAGAACAAGTAATTTGTTCAATGTAATTGAGTCGGTAACTAGGAATTTAATAAAATTGTTAAACAGCGATTAGCTGGTCGTACCCCATATCTTAAGTGTGTGTAATTTTCTGTAGTTCAGTTAACAGGTGCTCTTTCGCGTGAAATGAGAATCGAAGTTGGACCAGGGCTACGAGTTGCCACGCGTTTTTATAGCATGACAGTTTGGACAAAGTGCTTGACAGTTCGATTCACTATTATCATATCGCTTTCCGTTCTTATGATCCCAATCAACAACGTTTAGCAAGCGCTTACAATGAGCACAGCGATGGTTCTGTTTCTTTAATACTCGCTCTTTTACAATATCATGAAAGCCACGTCTTTCTTTTTTCCTGGTTAATTTCTTTATTACAATTCCAATCACAGCCGCAACAGCAATTAGTAAAATGGAAATTAGCCATCCGCCCGCGTCTTCTTGGTTGGGCGGCTGGCTTGTATCACTGGGTTGGACTTCTACCGGAGGCTGGTTTGTATCACTGGGTTGGACTTCTACCGGAGGCTGGTTTGTATCACTGGGTTGCTCGGAAATGTCGGAAATCGGAAGAGTTACATACTCTGGTTCGTTCTTCGGACTGTTACTTTCTGTTATACAAAAATCATCAAGACAGACTTGGAATTCTCCATCCACTGGAATGGCATTAGAAGCAAACTGAAATTCTTCGGAGTCACCCGAATTTACATATTTGCACGGCAGAGTCTTGCTAGCAGAGAAATCACATACTTCCCCACTTTCTCTTTCGTTATTCACTATGACTTTCAGACCGCCTGATTGTGCGATGACAGGAACTACCACAATGTTCAGAAATAGAAGTATGAAACATGCTATTGACCCATGGCTTAAGCAACACAATCTGCTTTTCTGAATCATGGTTGGGGGTTTAATTATTCCAACAGTATTATGTATAATTTATGCAATCTTCTGGTGATTGTTTATTTCCCTCGTCCGATTGTGGTGCTTACAAAATTTATCTCGGTTAACAGTGCAAACAGATTAAACTTTAATTGTTGTATGGGTTTCTCTTTCTTTTGGCAGCTTATTCACCGGTGGAAATGGGACAAAAAGTAACATCCAGCGAGTATCCCGACCGTTTGAGACTAATGATTAAGTCTAGTTGCCAATAGATATATAGACAATTTTGAGTCTGTGGACTATTATGGACAGCATTTAGACTTACGAATTATGAGAATGGGTCCGAACAATACGTCAAATTTGACTCACAGCCCACCGCTGTAAATAAAGTTACGGACCATTTCGCTGTGAAGCAGAATGTTCTCAACAAATAACATATTGTTGGATCTTTGACTCATCAAATAGAAAGACACAACATCAAGTTTAGTTAACATTATTAGAGATAAATCTATACGAACATTATAGAAGATAATTACTACTGATATGTCAATTTATTTAAAATAGCTTAAGTTGTACTATGCATTAAATGAATAAAACTGTGCCGGTAGTTTTAGCTGTAGTCATAATTACAGCAATGTTAGGAGTCAACGTATTCTTGGGACAGGCGTTTGCAACTTCTTCTGCGGCAGCAGCAGCTAGTGGCGGATCTGCAGCGGCGGCAGCGGCAGCAGGCGATAGTTCGGCAGCAGCAGCAGCTAGTGGCGGATCTGCAGCGGCGGCAGCGGCAGCAGGCGATAGTTCGGCGGCAGCGGCAGCATCATCAGATGACAATGATGACTGTGACGATTGGGATGACTGTCACGATGACTGTGACAATTGGGATGACTGTCACGATGACGACGACTAACCGCTCTCTTTTTTTAACGATTTTTTATTAGCATTACGCTAGCTACAACACAAAATGATGAGATTGGCGATAGCAATCAAACACGTGATGAGATTATTGAAGATCTCCGGAAAATTCAGAATATATGCCAGAGCCTTGCTCTAAATGACGCTCAACAGTTATCTGAACCTCAGTGTTTTTTCGTTAATAGTTGTCTGAATACAGGGGGCTCAATTATTAGGTGTTACAATGCAGCACGAAATATCAACTGTGATATAGAAAATGGGCCCTGGCATTGTCCGCCAGTACTACTCGGTTCAGAATAAAACCATCACTGACTCGATCTCCCGGAGCTACCAGCAAAACTATAGCATCCGTTACATGTAAGTACATATGCAAAATAACGCATTGATGAAGCTATGCATTAAATTCTATAATATTCGCCCTTTATCCGACTATGTGCAGAGAACTTGATATAAGCACATGAGTGAGAATGAGTATAGCCTCACTAAATTGTGTTTTTATCAACCAATGTTTAAGCTTTTGGGCTTTCGATTGAAGAATACTACAACGAGTCGAGGACTGGAGATTTCGACTTGGGGCTAGATTGAGCAACACTGGATTAAGCATAAACGACAGCCATTTCTTGAGGTGTATTTGGATTTCCATTTTTAATGAGTGTTAAAC
>JAATVR010000428.1 GCA_014523665.1 Nitrososphaerales archaeon TH526 | reverse complement strand
TTTTATTTAATATCTCAAGCGTCTTCATCTCACCCTCTTTGATTGAATCCTTAATAGTTTGTGGAGAAAAATCTGCATTTTCATACATATGGGGGAAGAGTTCATCACGTGTTATATACAAGATATCCTTTATTTCAGCCCCGCGTTCACGCTTGATTTTCTTGTATTTGCGACGAATATTTTTGAGTTGTTCCTGATCTACCTTTGACAGATCAATATTCTTTTCGATCAGTTGGTAGAGTTCATCGATGTACTTTAGGTACATTGTGATTACCTTCGACATGGTTATACTATGCTCAGTTTTATCAGAAAACATGATATCTCTTGCTCTATGGTACACCTCTGGCAAGTTCTTTGGTAGTAGTTTAACTTTTTTTGGATAATTTTCTACAATGAATATCCTCTTGTCATTTACAGGAGAGGCATCAATGACCTCTCTTAACGGTGTATTACTCAGCAGACTTCCATCCCACGAGTATATTCCTTCTTCAACTTCCACCCAACGAAAATTATACAACGGATAGGCAGAAGTGGCAAGTATATGCTTTGGCGTTATTTGTTCTTTTGAGCTGTCGAAAGTTAATGGTTCTGCATTCATAATGTTTACTGCAGTTAATATCAGACGAGAATTAGGATTTCCGTTGGGTCTTAATTTATCGTAGTCGATATAATCTTCCAGGGTTTTTGCTAATGGAGTATGGTCGTACATATAGGTCCAGTTTTGAGGCGAAAAAAACTCTGGATCTGAAAGAGCAGTTTCCTGGCTCCATCTTGGTCTAAACATCTTCTTGTTCCCAAAAATAGCCGAGCTGTAAAAGGATCGAAACTGCCTCAGCTTTATATCACGTTCGTCGTGATAGGTTTTTGAAAAATCAATTTTTTCATGGGAGTTCAAGGCTGTGCCTGCGCCATTATATAAATAAGCAGATGGCGATAGGAGCAGCTTTTCCACAAGATCAGGTATAGGAGCAGAAGGAGGAGGAATTATTTTATCCAAGTCTACAAAACTCTCAGAAAGTTCCAGCCAGAACCGTTCTAATGCTTCTTCTGGATGTTTTTTATCTTTGCTTCCAGCTATAATAGCAGCGTTTATGCCACCAATAGATGTGCCTGCAATAATATCTAACTTAATTTTGTTATTTGCGATAGCTTTTAATACTCCGCAGCCAAATGCCCCCAAAGATCCGCCGCCCTGAAGGACCAACACGTTCTCAATTGTGTCATTCTTTTTGGCAGCTTGACTGCCACTATTGTGATTATTTATATTCAGTGTTGATGGTGAGGATTCGGGCATCTTCTTATTTCTCATTTCTTCACTTCGCTATTTAGTTTATTCATTAGTTTTATCATCCTTTCTCATTTCTTGTTATTAATTCTTCAGACGCTTTACATGGGCTCAATTCGAAGTAAATTGAGATAAATAAATACATTTTAGCACCAAATGATAGGATAGTGTCAAGTTAACAATGGGTTGTGATTGAGCGACAATGCTGGTCAAAAGAAAAGATAGGAAAATAGTTTACAGGTAATGAAATCTAATGGTATTTGAATGAATATGACTTCTTCCTATGACCACACTCTGTGTTGTGGTCTATCACGCTGATCTGCAGTCGACCCATGGAACTGATTGGTGGTTGGTGTCTAGGCGAATATAGTATATACCTAACACTGATCACTTCTAGTCGAAGATTTGCTGACCGAATTTATTGGTGAAGCTTTCACACAAAGAGAAAGAAGGGGGTTATACGGCATAAAAACATCATTTTCTTATATTATGAAGGCATTAATATGCCTTGTTTGAAAGCTCTATCGAGTTGACATTAGAGGACCTTACGTTCCTCCAAGGGGTAAATATATACATTCAATTTTTCATCCTCGATCGTATTTGAGTGTAAAAGTATGGATCCTTCTATCTCGTTCCCATCTAATCCCAGACCTTGAAATCCTGCTACTGTGGTAGGGTCTATATATTTGTCCAAAGGAAAGATATCCTCTCCAGGAAACGGTTCTAATGACAGTCTTTCTTCACCCAACAATCCTTCCCTCCTAACTCCCTCTGACATTATTCGGCCACCGTCATTTAGTATCGAGTCTATACCATAATCTCTTTTGAGATCGTGCATTCCATGATAGAGATCAAAACTCTCTCCTGTAGTAATATAACTGATCAGACTTGACTCCTCAATTTTTTTCGATGCGAAATCAAAGCCCGATTTATTAGTAACAAAAATTACATGTACCTTATTCTCAGGATTCAAGACTGAGATTTTATTTTGCAAATAGTTGTCTACAATTTGTAGTTTCTTAAAAGTTGATTCCGATCTGGCAATTACTATATAGTAATAGGGGCTTATCCCATCAACTCTACCATTTGAGTCATCACTACGTTTCATAATGACTTCAAGCTGAACAAGATCGTCATATAGTGATTCATTATTTTCCTTTAAATGATCGCCAAAAAAATGCCAGTTCCAAATATTGTCCTTATTTGCCATCAAATTAACGGCGCTTACCAGTATTGCTTTTCTTCCCAGGATTATTCTATGTGTTGATGCAAAAATATTATCACCAAGCCTCCTTTTTCCTCCGCTTAAATGCAAGAGTCCACCTCTTGGTTGTTCAGGAATCTTATATACGTACCAGCCATCTGAGTCAGGTTTTGTGTTTGCGACTAGAAAACTTGTAGCTTGGTAGGGGATTTTCATTTTTTTAATAAACTCATATGAGGCACCGATTACAATTTCAGGTAATACACGGCCAAGAGATTTTAAACCGTAATCTTGCAAAGGACGAATAATTTCAATGCCTCTCGATTTGAAGTGAGTGAATTGGTCTTTTGTAATCTTTCCAGAATCTAATAATTGTTGCAATTGCACGACATAACCATCAGATGATATTGCATCTCGCTCTTCCAATACAAATTCATGAACTGTTATTGCTACCTACCTTATTACTTTAACCCACTCATCTTGATGATCATTTGTACCATGGATATGAACCGGAATTACATGAAGACATGCAGTTCAACAAGAGTTGACCTGAGGTCATCCTTCAATTAACATGTTTTTTAATGTAGATCGTGCAAATCTTTTTTAAGATACTCAAGATACATCAGTACCGCAATTAGGACCAAGTCGATGTACCTACAATCAAACAGTGAATGATAGGCTAGAAATAGCCCGATTGCGGTCTCTTCTTCTCACCTTTAGTGAGAACGTAGGATGCAGTTGCAAGAATATTGTATTATTTGAGAGTAATTGATAAATTAGCTAAGGACAGACTGATCATTTCACATTTCATCTTCATATCTTCAAAAATTATTATCCTCCTATTGTTCTTACGATGGCAAACCCTATGATAAATCCCAAAACTGCACCAAATGTTGGCAGCCACTTTCGTTCTTTATGAGCTTTTGGTATCATATCGTAGTAGAGCATATAGAAAATACCTCCTGCCGACAAAGCGAGAATGACAGCAATAACATCATCCATACCTTGCATATAGTATAATCCTACTAATCCGAGGAAAATCGGGATTATAGATACTACCCCTATTGCGGTAAGTGCTTTTCTCGGGTTATTATTAAAAGCAGTCTTTCCCGTCATCATTTCTCTATATGATGCAATGCCCTCAGGAACATTCTGTATTCCAATCAATATTGCTAATGCCAGTGCTGGACCAGCGGCTGCAATGGAGGCACCCATCGCAAGGGATTCTGGTATTGAATCCAATCCGATACCGAGTAGTATGCCAGCTCCACCACCTTTTTTTTCTGCAATGATATCAGCCAATGTGAATATTATGGCACCCGCCAAAAATGCTAATGTTGTAAAGGTGATACCTAGGCTTGTCTCCGCTTCTATGACCATTTCAAATATCGCTGCAGCCATTAATATACCTGCTCCGAATGCTGTAAAAAATAATATCTGTTGTTCAGAGAAATTTCTTTTTCTGGCTATCAATGCTCCGAGAAAGGATGTGCCGCCTGCGAAGGTAGTTATAGCAATCACAGTGAGAATTTCTGTTATACCAAACGCCGTAGTAATTTCACACTTAACCAGGAGATTTTATTATGTGCTCTATATATACGATAGTACTTTTAATATACCAGTTACGCGACCGTTATCCTTTATGCCCCTTATACCCAAACTGGATGTGGTCGGACAGACAACAAAAAAAATATATTC
>JAATVR010000427.1 GCA_014523665.1 Nitrososphaerales archaeon TH526 | reverse complement strand
TTTTAATTTATTTTTCTGCTCTTCTCGTTCAATGACTTTAAATCATTTTTTATAATATGTTGTGTAAACATGGTCAGGCGCATGTCCTAGCACCAGCAGACGACTGCCGCCAGTAAACGGCATCTAGACATACATCGGGGGGTAGGGCAGCCAGGTTCATCTCTTCATCCTCCTGGTTGTTCTCCACCTGTTACCTAATATGCTATGTTACATTATAGCAAATACCAAGATAGGATAGGTTTGTCTTTATAGGAAGCTGGTCTTTGAGGCTAGCCTCATATTTTTACTATTAATTTAATTGCAATTATTAAGAACGAGTTGTCCCTATTTTCAAGTCAACTTCTATCTCGAGTTGGCCCAGTTCTCCGTTTGTCTCTAACCGACTCCAAGATGGTTAATAATTGTTAAAAGCAAAATTACGCATTTGAGATTACAGTACAACCTGATACATTGTCCCATATTTACACTAGCCAACTCCATATGTTTAGAAATGCTGGATTAACTAGCTGTTGTTGATAAAATTGTGGACCAGATTTTCTATTACATCGAAGTCGCGATCTCGTATAGATTTGGATAAATCAAAATAAAAAAATAGATCGATCTCTTTTATTTGCTAGGGTGGAAGAGTTGAATTAGATACTATTACCAATGCCGGATCTGAAGCTACGGAATGGTAAAGACCACTCCCATTGTAGACCGCAGTGACAGAGACTATACCCTGTGTATCTGGTGCACTTGTTTTAACGCTAAACTTGCCGCCTGTATCAGTACTCTGCTTATCCATATTTCTAAGCTAAATGGGGGGTGAAAGAGTTCGAGATTTAAAGTAAGATTCATTCTGTTCGTTAATACAATCAACTATTAGCCCCAATTAATGTACTTCTATGGGCTTGAATGGTTAAAAGAGCCATTAATCGCCAACGTTTATATAACATGTTGATAGAATATGGTTATGTCAAAACGAGAACAAGAAAAAGCCATTGAAGACACAAAAAAAGTGGCTGAAGAAGCCAAGAGAGTAGAAGATAAAGTAGATGCAGTTGAAACTCTACAAGAAGTTGCACCCCAAGTAGCAGCACAAGAATTCCAATCCACAATCAATAGATCATTGGATGAAACTAAAAAGAATGTAAGAAAATCGATAGACGAATCAAGACGTCAAGTTCCACAATATGTTAATGTTGTTAAAAACTATCAAGAACAAGCGTTAGAATCGACTGGAAAAATGGTGGAAGAATATATTGAAGCTCAAAAGTCAATAATAGATTCAGTCTTTAACTCTGCAGCTCCGTACTATGAAAATGCAAATAGATTACATGATTACTGGTTTTCTCCGAAAGTCCCGGTCGAGATATATACCAGATCAGTCAACAATATTGCTGAAAACGTCTCAGCATCAGTAAGAATAGGCAATGACATCTTATTTGGAAATATTGAAGCTTTTGGAAACGCATTCGAACGAGCGCAACGACACACAAAAGAGCTTTCAAGAATAAATGTGGATAATGCAAAAACCATCGCAGACACAGCAAGAGAAACTGCAGCAGAGTTATCAGTTAATAGACAAAGAGAAGTTTACGCATAGAACTGACTGCCTGCTAATAAGAATCAGCCTAGCTAGATAATAGCTAGGGTAAATTAATTTTTAAACGTTGTGGCTACTGTTACTATACAGCTGATTCTTCAGCTATCACTATCATGATTTCACTGATTGTAAATCCAATCATGGCTACTATCATAGCTATTAACATATCTCAATATGTAACTTGTGATTCAATTCTCCAGATAATCAGCTATTTCGTCAAACGTATAACCAGAGTCATTCAAATCAATCAGTAAGTCCGCATCGATACCGGCGCGCGATAATCAAATTTATTTCAATTTTCAGAAACTTCTTTGAAAGAATTTGAAATCTAGTTACTCCGCCGTTATGAAATAGAACCATATGTTATGAAGTTTTATCTGTTGATTCTACTACAACTACTGCATTAGCAAATCTTGAACCAACAGAATTGATCTTTATCTTTATATTTTTGTCTCCTGCTTTTGCATTTCTTACAAAAACTACCAAACCACCAATTCTTGTAATCCCATCTCCTGTTCTGCCTGTATCAGTAATATCTACTGTATACTCTTTTCCTATTTCTACAGGCTTTGAGAAATTTCTATTAGTTGGTTTTCCAGAATTTCCCGAACTCTGTTCGTTGCTCATTAAATCCAATAGACTATTATGTATCATGATATATAACTAATGTATTAGTTTTGAATTATATCTGTAATTAAACTTTAAATTCTCTGATACTAATAAATAGAGCCAAGCCAAGATTCGGCTATCATCTTATTGAAACCGACTCTTGGCTATTTCATCAAACGTCATGCCCAAGTCATTCAATTACATTAGTAATTCCTCATCTATACCGGCACGCTTCAATTTACCCGTGCTATTTAGAATCTATCTACAAGTTAGCAAAAATTTGGGGGGGAAGTGTGCCAACTCTAGTGACTTTCTATGGGCGATTAGTTGGAAGTATTAAAATCTTGAACTTCCAAAGTATCTATGTCTGTCTAAGCATTAACTTCAGTAACTACAAAAACTTGAAAATGAAGATGGGGAAGATATGTATATCCAGTCATTCCGACTCGAGCTATTTCTTGGCCCGCTCTGACATGTTGACCAACTTTCACGGTTGCACTATGGTAACTTAGATGATCATATCGTGAGTATTCTCCGTTTGGATGTCTAATTACAATAAAGTTAGTATAATCCCAGTACATTGGGTTAGATCCGCCAGTGTTAGAGTCATCTTTAACGAAAGTCACTATTCCATCGGCTGCAGCAAGAACAGGTGTCTCTTCGTCAGCTATAATATCAATTGCATTTCGAAGTTGACCCAGATGAGCTGGTGATGAAGTTCTGTCGATACGCTGTAGCCGATCTTTCGGTACCGGTAGTTTATATCTATTAATAGCACTTTTACTCATCATAGCTTTTGTTTCTTATTGAGATGTTATACCGCATAACATTTAATGGTTTTATAAATCTGATTTCACTCGAAATGTTGGTTGTTGATACTCTCTCCGTAAAATATAACAACTTCTCTGATACTAGTGGATGGAACCGAGCTAATTAGTAACATCGCAAGATGATTTTGTTCCAAATGCTACTTCCAATAGATACCTAGAGATCTGATTAGACACAATGAAGTCTGCAGAAAAAATTAGGTTGGCTTAGAGCTATGGTGGAAGACTTGAATTAGATACTATTACTAATGCCGGATCTGAAGCCGCGGAATGATAAAGACCACTTCCATTGTAGACTGCAGTTACAGATACTATACCCTGTGAATCTGGTGCCTTTGTCTTAGTGTTAAACTTGCCACCTGTATCAGAGCTTTGCTTGTCAATAGCTTCTAAGCTGGATGGAGAGATTGCTTGAGAAGCAGACTCGTACAGAAATGTTATATCTGAATCAGCTATGGGCTGCAGAGTAATTTTATCAACCAAAATTCCTGTAATATTAAATTCTTTGCCTGGTTCCACTATGGGCCAGGGTTGAATACTAAGTGTCGAGAATTCTGGCGCATGTTTTATTTTGAGCTCAGCTGTTGCATTTCCAAACGAAGTACTGTTCTTTAGAAATTTTGTTTCTGACATATTTTCTTGACTTTGCATCTGTGTTTGGTTGGCAGTTTCATTTTGTTGTTGGGCGTTAGAAGAATCAACTATGCTGCTATACGATTGGATTACTAAAAGTGATAATCCCAGTGTAGCAAACGTCCACATAAGCTGTACGGCATTTTTCATTTGTTATTTCTGATTTTAGAAATGTAACATACTATTTAATTATAGCATATTCAATCCTGTTTTTACTAGCTGGAGTAACAAAGTTGTTCTAATCATATGCGGTTAGTCAGACTTTGCCGTTCCCGATCATCATTTGTATGGTCTTAAATGATTACAAAACCCATAACTACCAATGCTTATGTAATATGTTGGATAAAATATGAATATGTCGAAAAGAGAACAAGAAAAAGCCACCACTGAACAAGTCACGAGCGTAGAAGACAAAATAGAAGCAGCCGAAACTCTACAAGAAGTTGGACAACCAGCAGCAGTGCAAGAAGTCCAGCAAACATATCGTAGATCATTAGATGGAACTAAAAAGAATGTAAGAAAATCGATAGACGAATCAAGACGTCAAGTTCCACAATATGCTAATGTTGTTAAAAACTATCAAGAACAAGTATTAGAATCGCGTGGAAAAATGGTAGAAGATTATATAAATACTCAAAATTCCGTAATGGATTCCATCTTTTGGCAGCTTAGCGGGAGTCATATTTATCTGCGTTAAGCAAAATTGGGCTCACTAATATCTGATATTTTTTCTATTAGATCCCATTCAGGTTAACGCATTGCCAAACATTCTTCATTAGACCATGCTCGCTTGAACGGCATTATCTTCTTTGTACGAGGCGGTTCATTCCACCAACCAATAAGACCGTGACATCTGCTGCACCGCAGCTCTGTCCTGGAAGTACTAATCTTGAAGAATTCAATTGTTTTTGAATTGGTTATCCACCGATTGCAGATGCAGTCTTCAGTCCATTGCATCAATATACTATTACAGAATAAATACCAGATTCGGCTTATTATACACTAAGACAACTATATAGAAGAATCTTCGAACTAATAATCCAAGCTAGCTATGGGAAATAGGTTAATCTTTCTATCGATAGCAACTCAAATGGATTATCATTATCAAAAACAGATGATTGATTACTTATTCTTTCTTGTTATCGATAGCTCCCTGATATCTTACAATAACCTGGCCAAGATCAGATAGTTGTGCGCTCTGTAGTTTGATAGTATTGTTCAAATCTTTTTTCCTATATTCCAGTTCTATAACGTCACTTGTAAGCTTCCGTATCTTACTCTCAAAAGATGGCAAATCAAAAGCGGCGTATCTTAATGCAGTCTGAATATCTTTCTGGTTAATCAATTTGTTTTTCTTCATTACATGAAATAATTTTAGAAATAGATCAAGATCATTCCTGATCTCATAATATACTAATGCTAATTCATCAAGATGATTTAGCACCCAATACTCTTGCAATATATCTTCTATTCCACTAGCTGAAATATCTAAAACTATGGCCACTTCAATTGGTTTCTTGCCATTTTTGAATAGATGAAGCGCTTGTGTTGCTTTAGATTTGTTAAAGTCAATATCATTATCATTAGCTCGGCCATCTATTCTTCTGATAATAGCCCCAATATCTTTGAAACTCATATGAACGATCTCAGCAATCTGGCGTATCGTTTTATTTTCCTGATGTAACTTAACTACAAGTGCTTCTTTTTCTTTCTTGTTTAGAATCATTTGCATATATTTAATGGCTTACTGCTGCTAATAGCTTTTTCTCTGTTATCGACTGCTACTATTGCAAAGCTTTCTGTTGCAGATTGATGTCACTTATTATTTTGAGTCATATTATACTGGGTGCATAAGAAGTTAGGTGTATTCCACACCAACATTGGCCCGCAGTATTATAAAGAACAATAAGTACTAGAATTTATAGAAATATTGAATAAGCTTCAGAAAATTAGTCTTGTTACCATTTCAATTACAGTAGTAGTTCTCTTTGCATACGTACTGTCTATTCAAACATCGCATGTACCAATATTGAAAGTGTCCGAATTTGATAGTCAGTCTAGCAATCGCTCTTATAGTCATGCATGTCATAGATTACTGGGCACAAACAGAAATTGTTAACTGTAATCTAGATCGTATATATATGCCTACAAAATCTGTCAGTGTCTTAGTGTCTCAGATCAAAGAGCCAGTATTAACTGAACTAGATAATGAAATTGAATGCCCAAGATGCCACGAAGTTATGGAACTACAGTCAAGCTTCGATAAACTGATGTATTGGCTTACATGATAAGACTAGATTTTTGCGCTAGGCGATTTTCCGAAAAATGCTTTAACTTGAGGCCTATACAAAAAGTACACAATTGCTATATTAATTGCCAGGTTTATTACCGATATGAAGTTTCCACTCAAAATTGAGATAATAGCAATTACAATTCCAATGTAAGATCAGATTAATGCAATTGACCAGGCCCATCCTCGACCTCTAAGCAAGTCATAACTGACAGCCAGATATGCGATCCCTATTGCTATTAGAACACCGCCTATTGAAAGAAATACTATACTTAAATCAGGAACAACCGCCGCAGTGCCCAAAAGAATAAGTCCGCCCGCGATAGCAGTTATGCGGGTTATAATAACCAGAATATCTATTATTGTAACAGCAGG
>JAATVR010000426.1 GCA_014523665.1 Nitrososphaerales archaeon TH526 | reverse complement strand
GGTCTTGGCCTTGTTAGCTCCATTTTTTTTGTTTTATGGTTCACTTTATGCCGGCTGGCGGTTGATTAAAGGCTAGGAAGTATGTTCCAAATCTCTTTTATCCTCTATTCTATGTACAGAGATGAGTTAACCTATAAAAGAATAGGCGAACCTCTGGTCGGCACTAAGTCTGGCTACAATATTTATTTTGTTACTATTTATATTATCGCACTAAAGGGAATGTGACCGTAATCTTCCAATGTTAGACATTCTTTCTTTAAGATGAGATTATCTACTCATTTAGTAAGATGCCAACCTCAATGACTGTATAGATAGCGTGAAGTTCAAGTAAGAGAAGACGTGCTATCTTTTTTCACTTCCCTCAATACTATGCCTATATATCTTTTCATCTCCTTTTCACCCAATTCAATCTTTCTTTCGTTGTTCATACTTAGGATGTCTTGACTTTCAACGGTTTCTGTTACGGTATTTTGGATTTCTTTTTCCATTTCTGCTTGTCCTATTAAGTCCAACAGATTTACCTGAGTTTTAACAATGGAGGTAAATCAGAAAGAACACGTCATATCCCAGAAGGGAAAGGTCTTCTTATTCCAGTCATGCAGGCAGTGATAACTCACAAGGATATTCCAGGCGCATCTGTTGAGGAATTAGCCGCAAGCACAAGAAGGAGCAAGATAGCGTTAATTGTTTGTACCTTAAGATTGGTGATAAGGAATACAATTATGAAGATCTACTCAAGTATAGAGCTCTTACAGATGCTTTTGATGTTATTTGGGCCCGTAAGGCAATTTTTGGAATCCTAGAAGGAGTCCATCTAAAGCAGTAGCCGACAGATTTTATATACTAACTGAACCTCTCTCAAACGGGACTTACCCGATTCATTTCAAGTCAAGTTTGATATGTCCAGACCCTGACTGCGCAGATATGTATGCAGGTTCCCGTTTTAGAACTTTATCAGTGGCGGCAAATGCCTTTAAGAACTCATCAACCTCATCTGGATCTACATTAAATTTATTGATCAGTATTACGGGACCAGTATCATCCTTGTTCATCTGTTCAAAAAATGATACTTGTTCATCCATTTCAACTAACTTTTCCGGTATTCCATTTACTAACTTTATCATATTTCTCACCCGGCGGTTAACAAACCTAGCTTCATTTTTAAATCATCTAAAAGCACCTGCATAGTCTTTTGCAAATTCAACAAAGGTTGTTGCTTTTTTTCCAGTTACTTCTTCAACTGCAGATAACACTTGTGAGGCATAACCTTTCCTGTATAACTTGTATAATCCCAGAATTGTACTGATAAGCCAATCATTCAATCCGGCCTCCTTCATACCTCCTCTAGTTTCTTCCTCTGAAATATTCACATAATCTATTTTCTTACCCGTCGCGTTAGAGAGTATCTCTGCGGTTTGATGATAGGACAGCGCCTCAAGCCCTGCAACCATGTAGGTTTTATTGTAATGTTTATCTCCATCCACCAGAGCTTTTACGGCTACAGCTGCAATATCACGAGCATCAACAAAACTAACTTTTGCATCTTCTGACGGTATGTAAAAAGCATTATTACTCTTAATCGTAGTACCTTGGAAATTGATGAACCCCTGCATGAATTCATTTGGACGCAGAAACGCATAAGGAATTCCAGATTCTTCTATCTGGAAGGTCGGCAATAACCAGATACCGTGGGGTTACTAATAGAATGGTTACGAAGGTTCTGTTATCTTCTCATAATAGAGAGTATAATAACAAGGATGTTCTTGTAATCATTAAATGGATAGGAGATTGACTTACTCGATGGGTGACTCGAGTAACTCCGGGAGTGACTCCCCCTATATCAGTATTGAGTGTGTCGTTCAAAAAGGTGACATTTCAAATTGAGAGAAAAACATTGTTGTGGTATGTGCGCTAAGCCGTTTTCGAGGCGATGGAATAGGGATAGACACCTGAGGGAGATACATTCTTCAGGGCCTTTTTCTCCATCCTTCGCATCTCCGAGAATGAACTATGAAGCCTCAAGATTAAATTTTAACACATCTAGTCATCTCAGATTTCATTCTAATTCACAGGCCCACAAATTAGACAAGAATCCTATTAATCGGACATTAGAAATTCTCCGTAAGATTGCAGAAATCAAACGGTTGAAGGAAGAGATTTCATTCATGCCGAACCAAGAATCATACCATGGGTTTAACGGATTGCACCATGGTTTTAATGGATTTTCATCTTCAGAGGCCAACAAGCATTTTGATTTTCTTCGACAACCTAAAATCGAGGATCTAGAAGTAATCGGTTACAATGGCAAGATTTTGGAAGGTTATTACTCTACTACTTGAATTCAAATGATAGAATTTACTCATAGTCGGTTGACTATTTCCGGATCGGCGCGTAGAACTTCAAGTCTTTCCAAAGGAATCACTATGGCATACCCCACAAGCTTGTACCTTGATACGAACTTGTCTGCAGTCTATATCGAGAAATATGCCGGACATATCAAAAACTAAACCGAATCTAGACTTATTAAATATTTATGAATTACAATAACAGAAATATTGACTATAGTCTTTAATATTAGCATCTTCCTCTTATCGAAGGTTAAAAAATCACGACGGCTTCTGGATTGTTTACTATATAACGACTGTCTAACTGTAGAATTTTTATTTGTTCCAATCAACGTAGGTTATAATAGCGATTCTGACATCACCCATTCTCTAGCTAACTTTACATCTCTCTGAGTTAATTCATGACCACTATTCTGCCATTGAACTGACACATTTGCCCCAACCCTTATTAGAAGATCAATAAGATCCTTAGTTTGGTAACTTGCTACAATCGGATCACGTAAACCAGCAGACACGAGAACACGTTTATTAGATAAATTAGGTAAAGGTTCTGGAACAAGTGGAATCATTGGTCTAAAAAGAATAGCACTGAACAATATCTCTGGCCTAAGTAAGAGCAGGCTAGCTGCTATATTAGCCCCATTGGAATATCCTATCGCCATTATCCGATTTAAGTCAAAGGCATATGTTTTTGATGCATCTCGCACAAAATCAGCTAATTCATTTGTACGAAATTTTAGATCCTCTATATCAAAAACACCTTCAGCCAACCTACGAAAAAAGCGGGGCATACCATTTTCTAAAACTCTACCACGAGGGCTAAGAATTGAGGCATTTGTAATTTCTAACATCTTAGCTATGGGAATTAGATCATTTTCTTCTCCTCCAGTTCCATGCAATAATAGTAAGGTTAACGAATCGTGATCCTTGCTGCTCTCCTCTGATGGTATAAATTTATGAATGAATCCTAGTTGATTTTTCTTGTTCAATTTTCTTTTCTTGATCCCCTAAAAACAAAAAATATTATCATCGTTGGTATAATAATTATTGATCTATCAACTCCTTCTTCGGGAAGATTACAGGAGGTAAAATTTTCTCAAGGTCGTTTCGCATAGTTTCAAGCCACGGAGGAAGGACCAGTCTTGTGCCTAGAGCATCGGCCTTTTCATCAACTGTAAATCCAGGAGGGTTAGTAGCAACTTCGAAAAGAATCCCTCCGGGCTCACGGAAATACACTGAATGAAAATAAAATCGATCAATCACCGGAGTGGCATTTAATCTGGCCTTTACTATGTTACGACGTAGGATCAATTGTTGAGCATCGGTGGGGGTGCGAAATGCTACGTGATGGACTGATCCAATTCCTATAAGGGCTTGTTGTGTATACGGTAGGCATAAAACATCAACAATTCTAGCTCCGCCAACACCAATCGCTTCTTTTTCTTTATCGATAGTTGAAGACGAACTAATAGAAATCTCATAGCGGAAGCGGCTCCCATCATGTAGTGTGGGGATAAATCCTAATTCATCAGTCAAAACCGAAGCAGTACGTTCGTATCCTTCTTCCGACAGAGTTACAGAATAAAATCCTCTTATCGCATATTCAGTTGGTACGAGGCCTTCTTTCCATATGTTGACTTTTCGATCTTCTGCAGATGTATGTGCTACGAGTTCTAGTGCTAGCCCATCTGGATCGTATAACGTAATTACTTGTTCATCATTAAATCGCTTGTATGGCCCTCTATACTCTATCTGCCTTTTCTTGAATCTATCTATCCAATAGTTTATAGAATTCTCAGGTATCAAAAAAGCCGTGGCGATCACTTGGCTAGTTCCTCGGCGTCCCCTAGGGATATTTGGCCAGTGAAAAAAAGTGAGAATAGTACCCGGACGTCCTAGCTCGTCACCATAATAAAGATGGTATGCAGTTGGGTCATCCTGATTGACCGTTAATTTTACTAATCTGAGTCCCAAAGTCCCGGTGTAGAAATCCATGTTCCTCTGTGGATTGCTAGTTATTGCTGTAACATGATGTATTCCAAAAATACCTTTGCTCGTATTGCCAGTTGTCATTGTTGCTCCTTTCCTCTGTTCTTTTTATCCGAATTATCAGCAATCATTAATGCTTTCTGGCCCTATGACTAATACCCTTGGATGTAGTTATTAACAATTTAAAGGTATTTCAAAAATAGGAGCCGACCCGTCTTACTGGAATAGATCTTATAGATAGAAAGAATTTGAGATGCTTTATTCTTTTGATGTGTTCGTTTGCACTCATTCAGAGTCCTAAATATCATGAGATAGATTCCAATAGGAGCAGAGAAAAAAAGTAACGGTTGATGACGGCTAGTTCGCCCACCATCATCTGGCTGAGTTACTATTTAGTCGTCGCCTTCATCTAATGTCCTTTTGTTGCATTCAGGATCAATTGAGCAGTCTCATCTGGATGTGATACAGGTGATGCATGGCTAGAGTTGATTGATATAGTAGTAGCGTTCATTTGTTTTGCAGACAGACGTTCTGCATCAGGAGGAATCATATGATCGCCCTCCGAAATCTGATACCAAGTTGGTAGTTGTTTCCATGCTGGAGGACCAGATTTCTCGCCTAAAATCGATTGATTAATGGGTTT
>JAATVR010000425.1 GCA_014523665.1 Nitrososphaerales archaeon TH526 | reverse complement strand
GACCCATTTTTTTATCGTGAAGGTGAGTATCGATAACGTATTTGTATGAACTGTGAATCAGTTTCATGTATGCGTATACATATGATTCTAATGGTATCTCCCTTACTGAACTTTCACGTCTTCCAAGTTCACCTAATTCTTCGTAAAGCATTTCACCTTTCTTAATTATGATATCTTCTTTCTCCTTTTCATTTGGCATTTTATGTTTTAGATAAGGCGGTCGTGGATATAAAATGTCAGTCATTCATTTATTTTCATTCCATCACTCTGCTAATTTCATATGATTATCTAATATCCTACCTATAGTTGTGCTATCCAGTTCGTCCATTGTTAATTTCCTAGAATCAAGTAATTTCCGAAGCTCTTCGCTTATAGATATGGTAACCAAATCTTCTTTCCTTGATTTTACGGTTGCCTTCATTTATCTAGTTAGCAAATAGTAAATCTACTTTAATTCGTAAATTCTGTTCCGGCGCCTTAATTCTCCTAATATTGCTTGTGTTTGTGTGTGGTAACGCTTGTCTAGCATTTCATTCTTCTTTTTACATAGGATTAGCTCTTCGTCGCTTAATTCTTTGACGTTTGCATCATTTATCCTATGCAGAAAATCTTTCCATATATTTAACGGCGCATCTTCTGCTGGTACTGATGGATTCATTTCTTATCCAAGGCACGTGTCCTTTCTTAAATCTATACCCTCGTTAGAGGTTTCCATTAAAGAATTTTTGAGGTCTAGGGTCAAGCAAGTTGATAATCATGAATTATCAGCAGTCTTAGAAGGAAATCAGACGACTTAATGCTGCAGTTGGAGACGATCAGACCATAACAAAACTTCATGAAATCTACTTCAAAACGCTCTTAGATAATGAAACCAGACAATTTACTAACAATCAGGATCGCAATAAATATCTTGATAATCTGGAACACGATATTACTGATGTTTGGTCAAATAAGACAGACGGGTATAGAGAACAGGTCCTGTCAAACCTTATGGGACGATTGAGCACCCAATACAGATCTTATTTTGATGGCACACCAAGCCATTACTAGCGTTAACATGAAGATACTTAATTATTACTTGCCGAAGGATAGTACATCCTTTAAATGGCTTTTGGTCTATCAGCTGTGATCACAGCTTATTATCAGTTGACACGCAAGCTGCTATTTGCCCACTAAGCTGTACAGCTTGGTCTAGCTGCGCTATCTACCTTCTTATAGGGTTTTGACTTGTTTTATCTAACATCTAAATTGTCGTAAATTAACGGCCTATCAATGATTTATGTAATTCTCTAACGGTTATATGTCTAGGATATGAATAATACGTAATCATAAAATAGACGAAGTGACGGAGAACGAAGAAGAAGAAGAAGACTTTATTTCTGAATGGAATAATTGATCCTTGATAGATTCTTCTTGTTTCAACATTTTCTTTTCATATAATAATCTCCAATATAGAATACTCAAGCCTATGTACTCCAGATTGAGATTTGCCTGAATTGAGCATTGTAATTGGTCTATAACATTCTCTATAAAGCAATACCAATACATCTAACCATCTAACCGTCAACTCGACTTTGCTGAATTCTTGCATGAATAGGATAGGCGACACGGTTGGGCTGAATCTAGTTGTTACGGGTAAAGGTGTTGCAGATCCGATATCCTGGTTAGAAAACACACGTGAGTTTTTATCGACCTCATCTCTGCATATCGTACTTACCCCTTCATCCTTACTTCCGAGGAAGTTATAGGTGTTAGCTTGGTACTCTGATGAGAGTAATTTGTCTGGAGTTAGATTTTCAATTGTTGCCGCAAACAATCATTATACAGGATTTGGTCCTGGTACGGTTAATATCTTCAGACAACTGGTAGGTCTAGAAGAAGTGAGATGGAGAGATGAATATGTAATGGCTGATGATCTGGCAGGAAAAGAAGATGATGATTATAATTATAATGCAACTCTGATCAAAACAAAGCAGATAAATCTCTGATTTTCTTTAACATTATAGGATTAAAAATATCTTTAACTGGTATGACGGAAAAGAAAAAAGGGAGTCGGATTGTTACTTGCTGTTACCTGTTATTACTTTATTACCTTCCTATACATAGACCACTAGGATTGCTTGTTTGACAGCTATTGTCAGTAAATTGGTTGGTGTTGATGTTTGTTGGTAGTCCGTTTGCATTGTTAAGGTCAATGACAT
>JAATVR010000424.1 GCA_014523665.1 Nitrososphaerales archaeon TH526 | reverse complement strand
TCCTGTCTTATAACCACATTTCTCATAAAGAACGCAGTTAAAGGTGAATCGCAACGCCCAGCAGGTAACATTATTGTGTCTGGTGAATTATTAACTACTGTTGCTAATACTTCAAAATTGCTGCCAGTCTTTACATTTGAAGGTGAGGGATGAATATTTATCAAATCAACCCCTGAGCCTGTCGCATTCCCAGTCGAATTGGTAGATTGGGAGTATGCATATTGATTCTCTGCTACCTCTGGAAAACACAGGAAAGTAAAAGTGATGAGTATGGCTAACACAGAGAGTATGGTATATTGCTTAGTCAGCATATAGGATATCTTATTTGATATCCGCGGAAATATTTGTACTTATCTGTTATCTCGAACTATTTTACTATGCTTGTGCTCTTTTGACATTAAACTTTCCTTCTACAAAAATAGGTTCGTCAATTCCCCAACTCCACTTTTTCTTGGGAGTTATTCTGATATATTGAGTATTAGGGTGGTCAGTACTTTCCATATAACCGCCCTGGCGAGTCACAATATCAGCAGTTCCATAAATTTTCATTCCCCTAGGATCCCATGGGTCTATACTTTTCAAATCATCAATAACAAGTGCAACTTTGTTATTTTTCATCACATTTTTGTATTTGGTAGATTTAAGAATATTCATTCCACCTACATAGAAATATTTGCCATCAAAATCAAAACCAACAGGTACAACATCAGGTTGTATGGATCCTTCCTCGTCTGTTGAGACTGCTGCAGCTGTAGCTATTCTTGCAAGCCGCTGTGACTTAAGATACTCTATTTCCTTTTGAGAAAGTATCGAGTTAGTCATTGATATCAATACATAACATGATAAAAGATAAACGTAACGATATGTCTTAACCTAACACTAGCTAATATTCATATTTAATAACTTGAAATATCTTTCAGGGTATACATTTCCTATATAACAATAAAATACGTGGTCATTGGAATATTAATAGCAACACTCCTAACGCCAACAATATCAGGTATCGCAAGTGGTAGGGATCTAACTGACAATGAACGTGAAAGTGGATTTTATGGTGAAATGGGTTACGTTCTACAAACTAGTAGACCTGCAATAAATCCAGATTTTGCGCCTGATAGAAGCTGCTTATTCGATGTATATCAATTACACTGTATTCCGGGATCAGAACAAGAATGTCCATCTCCACAGTTCGGAAAAGTGCGATGAATATATAGAAGGATATAAGAAACAATTCGGTCATAAACCGAACTAATTAAAGATCTACTTTCAAGAAATTTGAAGGATAGAAACCTCTATAATTAATTCGCCAGTCTATAAGCTGAAAGAAGTCATTAGAGCGGATAAAAACACCATCGAATTACCTTAACATGAAGCTTAAACTTAGGAACGCATTATTTTTGTACGAGGCACATCGTCCTAACTATTGATCTCTAATAGTGGTTTTATCTGCTCTTTCATTCTAGTACGTATCCGATAATGATAAGAATAGCAATATGTCTAATGTTTCTTCTTATTCTCATTTCATCATGTTTTTCTCTTAGTTACAACCCATATAGTATAGACAGATGAAAGAAAAAATAAAAATTCCAAATGTAATAGTGTTAACTAGCACTAACTGTTTGGATAAGAACCTATTCACTATTATAGCAAGAAGTAACTACTGATATAGAATGTCTGTGCACTGCGAAGTTGTCACACCTACATTTCGACAATCGTTATAATCACACTATGAAGGTTCTTGAGACATTTCTCTAGACACACGTATCTTGCTTATTAAAGTTTCAAATTAACCTTGGACCTGCAAGCATATTCTATGTTCATAAACCCTATCGGTTAATTGTTTCAATTTTGATTGAATGATTGCATAATCAACAACATTAGATATTCCATATCTGTAATATCTGTAACATCGTGTATTATTATTCGATAGTCACCATTTTCCCAATGTCCTGATTCAGAAACATCTTCAGCCATTTTTTGAGGATCATTAAGGCTTCCCTTTTCCATATTCAAGTAAAGATTAAGCTGATTACGATAAAAAACGATATCAAGAAAATTAGTATGCCTTAAAAAAGCAATATACTTTTTCTTTGGTACAATTTTTATTTCACTGACACCGACAATATCTTCTCTTTAAGAGAGTCATAGAGCCAGTCAATTGATTGAGATCCTATATCATAAAGAGTCTACAGTTAAAAGATTTGGAAGTTCATTCCAGCCAATGGCCACAATGTTGTTTTGCAGAACACCTCTCTCTTGTTCTCCCTCTTTGCCTGCTCTGATTAACCACAGAGTCAAATAATTCACTGATCCTTTCCCTTTAACAGGGCTAATGTGGGACGAACTCTCGAAACACCTAGGAAATCCATTGTTGTGTATCTCATAGCCCCTGATGGAAGGAAATATTCAGTAAGCCTTGAACAATTCAAGTCTATGCCATATAACGAATTAGCCGAAATGGTAACAGGTTACGCTGACCTTATGAAGAGTAGGAATGCAAGGAGCAAAACCAGTTAGTTAATCGTGCCAAGATTCGAATTAGCAGAAGCAATTAGCAGAAATCTGGACCAACCACCACGTGCACGGTATAGTAAAACTACAAACAAAGGCGCAGGATACTGACAAAAAGAACAGTTAATCTAAGGCATTGCCTGCATGCATTCCACAACTGCTCTCATGGTGATAACGCCGGCTCCACTAGCTTGATTATGCACTGTCGGACTATGCGGAGGCAGGTGCACGCCTGACTAACAGTCCTGCACATAATATTGCCCCTGGTGATATACCCAAACTTCAATCAAACGGGATTCTTGAATATGTTGGTCATCTTCGCACTTCTGGGTGTGTTGCAGGCCCTGCGCCCCTTCCTCCAGTTCCAATCCCGTATGGGCCTGGGAAACAATAAGTATTAGGGGCCGTACTCCAAAGCGTATAGTACATCATATTATATTTTTCTAATATATAGTAAAGCTAAATAAAAAAATCTCCAGGAGTAAAAAGAAGTGAGTGCTTTACAAAAATAGATTTGTTTGTGCTAGGCTTAACACTCTGAAGATCCAGGGTGACATAGATTACTATCTTTCTTTGGTAACACTTCAGGCGCATGGTCACCGGCTTTATCTGGAAGACATCTATCATGTCCACGTGTGTAGATATGTATTTTCTCTCAAAGATATGAATAAAATGAAGTCTTTAGTACGATATTAAATGTGTTATAACTAGCATCCGGAATTTGAAGTATATTTTTGTAATTCAGTTAGACCAACAATTATATGTTTGCTACTGCTGAGGTGCAATTTACTACTAGCCCTCTATGGGATTTGAAAGTACCACTAATGCTACTGGACACGCTGAATTATGTCAATATTAAATGAGAATATAGTAGCCTTGATAAGATTGAGGATACGGAACTCTACATGCTTGATTTGGTAAGTAGATTAGTAAAGGAGGAGGTATTAAGGGAATGAAATTGCACCTATCGTCGAAGGTATTTGAGATTCTATGTTTGAATTCATATTATCATTCTTATTTTCATCAACATCTTCTCCGGCTACAACTTGACCCATGATTGATGTACTGTCAATATCGTTATTGTTATCATTTTCTTTTGTTCCTGCACGGTTCCAGAGGAAGTACTAACAGAAGATCCCCTACTCTCAGAACCCAGAGTGCAAGGCAACAAAGATAGAATTTCAAGATTACAAACAGGTTCTTTAGCCAAAACAGCGTCAATAGTATATAAATTAGTGAAAGATATTCCACTCGTTAAGATTATAATTGATAATAGCAAAAACGAACTTGCTGTGGTCATACTTGCATGATTATATCCACACAAAGATAATCAATTTAATCAAAGTAAAACATCTAGTTTTTACTATGTACATATCTATAATATCTACATCAGTAAGAAAAACTATGGGAACTTTTAGTTAACATGATATCCTTATTAGACGTTATGTATGTGCGTATATATACCAAAAAGTAAGTTTG
This sequence comes from Nitrososphaerales archaeon TH526, assembly GCA_014523665.1. Classification (GTDB taxonomy): domain Archaea; phylum Thermoproteota; class Nitrososphaeria; order Nitrososphaerales; family Nitrososphaeraceae; genus TH5896. Next base: position 3,387 of record JAATVR010000424.1, on the reverse strand, counting down.
GTACTATATTTAAATCAAGGTTTTGAATTAGGATAATTGCTTGGAATATAATAACGCTATTCATATCACTATTTTTTAAATGAAAGAATACAATTGAGATATCAAGTAAATGATAGATAGTATTAAAGTGAATAGATGTGTAACAGCAAAGATTTTTCCTACAATAATAACCATGCCATTACTATTGATATTAGTTAGCAATGCAGCAATTGCTCCAATCTTTGAATCAGCTTATGCAATCGAAGAGTTCGATATAGATGTAAACGTGGAAGACAACGAGATCAATCGTGGTGATACTCAACACATAACCGCTACGGTTTTCAATGATGATACCGATAATTACGTTTCAGACGCAGATGTTAAATTAACAGTATATCCACCAGATAGTGATTCCACATCTGCAAAAGATGAAACCGATAATGATGGTGAAACAACATTTGATGTCAAGATAGATGATAACGCAGAAACGGGTACCTATGATATGGATATAAAAGTGCCAAAAGATGGATATGACACAAAGACTGTTAGTACTTCTTTTGAAGTTGTGGGATCAAATTCTAACAATGACAACGGTGACGATAATAATAATAATAATGATCATCATGATGACAATGGCGATAATAGTGGTTCATCATCATCTGCTGCAGCATCAGCTTCAGGAAATGGTGATGGTGATGGTGGCAGTAGCAGCAGCGCAGCATCAAGTGGTAGCTCCTCAGATAATGACGATAATAATGATGGTGGCGGATCATCGTCATCCTCCTCTTCTGCTGCAGCAGTAGGAGATTCTGCAGCAGCTGCAGCTGCAGCATCAGGTGCATCATCAGCCGCAGCAGCTGCAGCTGGTAGCGCAGCGGCAGCGGCCGCAGCAGCAGGAGATGATGCCTCTTCAGCAGCATCCTCAGCAGTGTCCGAGAACGGAGGTTCGTCATCGGCTGCCGCAGCAGCGGCCGACGCGGCGGCTGCCGCAGCAGCATCTTCTAGTAATGATGAAGACGGTAATGAAAAGGGTGGTTCATCCTCTTCAGCGGCTTCGTCTAGCGAAGAAGATAACGACTAATTTGCTATTTCAATCTACAAACATTTTTTGTTCTCTAAATACTTCGATATAGAGATTGATAATGCATAAAAGTATACCAATACAATGTCTTTATATGTTATTGAATTAATAATTACGCAATTGACTTCCGATAAGATTTCAGCTTACATTTCAAATATAAGTACGATGAGTGTCTCAACGGCACATGAATATAAGGGTAGACTAAATTCTTTCAGAATATTTGTTGAAAATATGTACAAAATAACTGTCAGCACACTCATAGACCAAATTAAGCAGGGTTTGAAAAATGTATACGATATTCTCAGTCAATATGGAGGATATCTAAAAACAGGTAACAATATCGCGAATATTATGATGTTGATATAAGCCCACGAAAATTTAAGTTAAAGGTAAAACTACCAAAGGTAGTAAGAAGGAGTAAGGAAGCGTTATCTAAAGAAGACATTGTAGACATACTGAATACATGCTCAGATATTAGGCTGAAAACATATGTCATGCTTCTTGCAGCAACTGGAATGAGAGCTGTTGAAGCTTTATCTATTCGTATCAAAGACTTAGACCCACAATCACATCCTCCAAGATTGTTTGTAAGAGAAGAGTTTACAAAAACTAGATCTGATAGAACAATATTTCTCACAAAAGAAGTATCTCTTCAATTGTCTTCCTGGCTAGACTATAAGTATAGATCTAGACGAGTTTGTTATGTTAGTAATAATGGCAAAACTGTTACTGAATACAGAACACCTACAAAGAATGAAACTGACCTAGTATTCTCAGTTTATCAATCAGTTGAAAATCCTAATCCAAATAATCTTTACACTGAACTAAGTCATTTTTTTGGTAAGACCCTTGATCGAATGGGTAAAGGAGACAGAGAGGAAGGTAACAAAAGTCGAAGGCGGATCACTCTTCATTCATTCAGGCGTTTTGTTAAGACCACAATTTCTGATTTAGGGTATCAGGACTTTTCGGAATATTTCATAGGTCATTCAGGTTCTACGTACTGGACAAAGAAAGAATCTGAAAAGGCAGAGATATTCAGAAAGATAGAACCATATCTTACATTTCTAAATGTGCATGAGCTGGAGAGGCAGGGTGCAGATATCCAAAGCAAAATAGAGGAACTAGAAGAGTTAAACCAGTCATTTAGAGACAGGGATAAAATGAAAGATGATGCCATAGCATATCTTTCTGATCAATTGATGGCTTTGACAGCTAGAATGCAAGATCTGGAGAGAAGACAATATTAACATCCGGTAGTAAGTTTAACTCACGCTTGAATTTTTGATTATTATTTTATGAGAAGGATTGCCATAAAAGGTGTACCGTCTGAAACTCTATTTCTGCTTCCTTAATCAAATTGCCTAATCCGTCAACCAGATTACCCCTAGAATCATGACAGATCGCCCCATACCTGACTTCGTCATTTAACCATCCATCTGACCGCCTTTTTTCCTCAAGTCTTCTCTTTTTGCGTTCAAATTCATACCGATAGTATGGCAGTTCCATATATGTCAACGACTGATCGAAGTCGCGTCCAGAGAATATCAAGTGATATAATTGAACTTAACTGCCCAACCTAATGAGGCTGTTGCAATCCCGTGTACTGAGAACCTGAGCACACACCTAGTTCATCTCTTTCTACCACGATGACGTGAACAAAATGATTGCAAAGTACTCTGGCTGACACTAGTCCAGCTATTCTACCACCACCAATGAGGATAGCCTTACTCTCAGGAATTACTGTTTAGGAAAGGGCACTGAGTCATCCAACCTACCTACCTACCTACGGCGATCCAGTCAACAGTTGTTTTCCTGTGATGATGGTTAATGTTATGGAGTAACAGGGGGGATCCATTCGTCTGTAATACTCAGGCGACCTATTTAGCATCGCTGTTATTTGTCCAATAGTGCACGAATATTTTCTTGATAACCGTTTCTTTACAATCAAAGTCGATAAGTCCCTCACCTGTGAATAACCTTTTCATTCTGTCTATGAGTGTGATTGCAAGGTCTATTCTTGGGCCTGTAACTTATCCTGACTAACTTATTTTTCTCACTCGCACTACAGAATCTAATATAGCAATATCAAAAACTAATGATTTCTTAAAGGAATATCTAAATTACTAATACATTGAATGTAAGCCTATGTAATGGGAATTGAAGGCTATTACTGGATTTTCTTGGCATGACACGATTTCTGTGTGAAAACGACCAGCCTAAAAGTGATAGCGTCTTTCTGATTCATTAATAGGATAATCGTTCGCACTCATATCACGTCTACTCATAAGACCATCATCTTGAAATTCCCAATGCTCATTGCCATG
>JAATVR010000038.1 GCA_014523665.1 Nitrososphaerales archaeon TH526 | reverse complement strand
GAAAGTTGGAATTCAAGGGGATTGAACTAAAAAGATTGGTAGCATTTCTATTGAATTGGTTCATCACAAGGATGAGTTACATCATACTTCATTAATGTTGTAGCTTAAAATAGTAGCATCGCTAAAATGACAGTAGGTCCTCTCGGTCGCAGTTATAAGGGAATGTAGACATATGAAATGGTGGTGTCCAGTTAATTCTCCTTCATATTCCGATATCGGGACAGGAATTAATTGAAATCTACTTTGTGCTGCATCAATTACTATGGAATCAGGTTCTTGTCAAGCCGAATCAATATCACTAGTGATATTGATTCACCCTCATTTTTTGGACTACGAGATAACAAGGTGGTACCGACTAACATGGAATGTTTTCTACAAGAACAGAGTTTGAAGCCATACTTCAGTACGCAGATTATCTTATCTAACTATAACCTCCGTTTGAAAAAAATGAGAGCAAAAAGGGAGTACGACCTGCAGATCGTGTAATAGCATGTAAAAATGAGTGAGCTATTAGCTTACTTATACTACCCCATGCAGCAGAGGAATATATTCCTGCTTTATTTCTACTAATTGAGCTGAGGAATCTTTGTATTTAGTTCTTTACATCTATTTCTTAGTGTTACTTCTGTTACTCCAGAAGCAGCTGCAACATCTAACTGAGTTCTATGCTCATCGTTCTGTATGCACGACAGATAGAGAACAGCTCCAGCTAGTCCCATGGGATCTTTTCCCGCTGCGATCCCTCTTGTTATGACATTGTGCATATAGTTTATAGCATTTCTTTTTGTTTTCTCGCTTACCCCAACTTTATTTGCAATTTTTGCAACACACTTTACCGGATCTACCATTGGAACCTTCAAATCCAGGTTCAAGACTATCAGTCTATACACTCTTGAGAGGTCCTTGTATGATGTGTTACTAAGAGATGCTATCTCTGCCAATGTTCTAGGAACTCCAGCCTCTCTAGAGGCCACGTAAATAGACGCAGCCAAAGTAGCAGCTATTGTTCTTCCTTTAACCATTCCTAGTTGCTGTACCTTTCTATAAATATAAGCCGCCTTTTCTATTACATTATCTGGCAGTCCCAACTTTCCTTTTAGCATTTCAAGCATCTCAAAGGCTCTTGCTAGATTCCTGTCTGTTGGTGAACTGACTTGAATTCTATGATCCCACGTCCTTAATCTTTGCATCATAGATCGCATTGAATCGTCAAGTCCTTTTCCACTAGCATCTCTATTTGGTCTTCCAATTACCGTAGAAAGACCTTTGTCATGACGTGTTAGTGTCATAGGCATCCCAACTCTGCTTCTGTCTTTCATTTGTTCATAGTCAAAAGCACGCCACTCTCGAGTACCCTGTTGAATTGCCTTATCATTTGAGCTAACCATACCACAACTGGTACAAATAATTTCGCCAGACTCTGCATCAGTGATTACCTCAGAAGCTTGACTACAGATTTTACATACTAACTTATTTGCTAACACAAGGTATAAATACGCATTACACGTATAAGAGGCTTTAAAATGCCCCTATAATTGTAATTTTTTCAAAAGAGTACTGGCGGTTAGTGAATGTAATCATCCCATAGCCAATATTCTGGTTATATTTGATGATTAACGCTAAATTAATAGAAATTTGCAGGACGTGTCTCACCCAAACATTTAGGAGATGATGTTGATCTCGCTAATGCTTCAACAAGTCATTGCTCGACTTGGCTACATTCTACGTAAGACCTATTTAGAATAGCGACACTCTAAACGTGATATTTTGTTCTTATTAGATGGGTTATTCAGAGCTATTGTTACGCGTCTGATAAGGATAGTAATAATAGCTTGACCGCGGAATGTCTTTTGTTTTTCTCCCAAATTTAAAAAAAATACGTATTTCCTTCATCATACACATCATGGTACCTTAATGGTATTTAGGTTTGTTGGTGAGGATTGTTATATTCTTTTAGGAACAGGAAAACCCTTTGAATTAGACCAGCAATGGATCATTTAATATTATGAAACAGTAAAATTGGTTTTATTCATCCTTAATGAAGCTGGTAAGGTCGTTTGATAATGTGCAATATTGACAATCTAACTTCATTTATCTGAATAGGTGATGTATACTCCACTTTATTCTGTACTTTCAAGACAATTCATAATTCTTTTATTAAATAAAGCCATATGACGAGCTCGCATAATGATTCTAACTTGACAAATTCATCATCCGATGCTAGCTTAACACAAGGTTATTCACCAGAATCAAGTATACCTGCTACTATCTCTAAAGACTATATCACTCCGTATACTAGAATTTTAGTATTTCATGATGGAAAAGAGACCTCAGAAAAGCATTTAGTCACGCAATATGTCTATCAAAGTATCTGAAGTGGAATTTGCCATTTTGGATATAATACAAGAAGTTGAATAGTTCGAAGGGATTTCAGTAGATATATCACGAAATATAGCTTCCGATTCGGTAGATATTTGAATAATACCACTCATTATCTAGCGCTAAAAGAAATTATAAATATAGATGAACTAGGAAGATAATAAACATGAGTAGTTTCTCACCAGGATGTTATTATTGCGATAGGAAGACTTCGGCTTAGTCGATGGATACGAGCATCATATCGTAACCAGACATCCAAATCTACCCGGCTATCCTCGACCAGCGGATATCAAGTATTATCGCTTAGAAAAGCAAGATATGTACTGAGAAATAAAAGCTGATGTGGAATGGAGATAACCATTTGACACAGCCAAATATTCACAAAAGTGAAGACAGAGCGAATATTGAGATTGATATTACAGATGACCATGAATGGGTTGAGCGGATAGCAAAGACTGCTAATGAGATATGTGATGATCCAGATAATAATCGCATAAAGCTGAATGGACGACATAACGGGGCTTATCATCGAGTCTAATGATGTTGGAGCGCTGGGACGTATCGGCTGGGCAATCGAGCACCTAAATAATATACCCTTCAAACTAAAACCAGTATTTTGAAAAATTTTAGATGAAACTAGAACTAAAAAAGAAAATTTGGAGAGGTCATGACAGTAGGTGCGAGGAAAAAATCCCGAAAGAAGTTAAAATACATTGTCTTTCACAAGATAGACATATATCCTGTATAGTTGGGAGCTCAATATGCAGCTTATGAGTCTAAAATGCCAAGATGGCATACTTGACCATGTGGTGTTGATATTTGGTCTATTTACTTTTTCATTATTCTTCTTAGTCGTGTACCTACTGCCGATCGAAGTTTATGGAAGCACTCTACCATGTGATCCATCTAATTTGACTAATTGTGAGGAGAAAACGTCATCAGCGTCTTCTAATACTGCTGCCGGGGATAATACTCAATCTGACAGTGCTGGAACGCCATTAGTGCTTCCTGATATATCTCCTACAACTAAAGATTTAGGCAATCCAACGACAAATACCGATCCAGACACTTCTGATACCGACTCGGTCAATAATAACAATGATGATGATACTGACAGAGACAATGAGGGAGAAAATGATGAAGATTCAGGAAATAGTGATGATGAGTCTAGTGGCGGCAGTGACGACGGACATTCATTGATTCCATTCCCATAATCTACTTGGAGCAAATAAACTCCGAATTACCAATTAACAATTCCTGTCTCGGCAACAGTTATTTCGTCAAATGTATAACCATTCGTTATTACGGATTATTGATTTTTGACAATAGATTATGAATGAATCATCGGCTTGAGTAATCGAGGGTAAAGAGAATTTATTTTGTAATATTTACGGATCTAGCAGACAGTCCACCAAGATTTGTATCATTTTAGATAGTGGTACTGTGAACCTCTGGTACTTCATCTTTGAGAAAAAGTATAATAATTTCTTCATTTGTTGGAATACTTGAATCATTTAGCGAGTCTTCTGTAAGGTCAACCTCGTGCTGCTTCATTCCCGGGTATTAGTTAGTGTTCTTATTTCAATATATGGTTCATCATGGACGAGCTGAAGCTGATTTGTCTTTACTTCCGTTATCGATCCTTTATTACTTTTTACTTCTTCTGAATGTGTCTCTTTTGATATCTCTAATTGTTCACCTAGAACTGGAATAATAAGTCGATCATCAGTAATTTAATGTCTTGTCCTACAATTTGTGATTGTAAAAGAACGGGAGGCGAATCCTTCAAAAACTTGCTCTTTGCTTCTTGGGTAAATGCGTTGAATAATAAAATAGTACCATTAAAACCAAGGACTGATTAACGTGGAATGTATAACTTTTTCATTATTTATAATTTTTTTCTACCAAAACATAGTCCAGGGTTACTTGCTGTATTTCCCCTAAATCATCATTTTTTCCTCTTGCTTTCTTTTGACCACATAATTCCAGTGCACCTCTTGTTTCTTTTAAAAGCCAGCTGCTACTGCCGACTCGATAAGATTTATCATTGTTAGCCCAAGTCAATTTTTTGATATATTGCTTAAATGCTTCTTATGCTGTAACATTCTATATTGGAATTTCATCTTTTATTAGACGGTAAAATAGCAAATGTGAGTATAGTGATAGGATCAACCTTATTACAAATTTTTTAATAGATCACTTGTAACTTCTAGTTTGACGGTTGAATGAGCTGCATATACCTCTTTTTCATTAGTATCATGTAAGATAACATAGCCAGCACCAATTACACACTCTTTAGCGACTCTAACGCTGTTTCTAATAGTTGCATTCATCCCTATGAAACAGTATGGCTCTATCGTCGTATTTCCGGCTATAGCTGTATGCGAAACTATGAAACAATGCTTCATTATTGTAGAGTGATGACTAATAACATTTCCTGTCCAGATTATTACGCCGTCTTCATGCTTAACAAATGGTTGAATAACATTAATTTCAAAGTTAAACAATTCTCACCCATCTCAAATTCATCGTTTATAATTGTACTGGGGTGAATATAGCTCATCAGATTATACCCTTTAGAATTACTCATAATGATACAATTTCCAAAAATGATAAAGTTTTGGTTCGGTGGACAGTGACGGGTACCGTCAAGAAAGAGCTCCTCGGGATACCTGCAAGTGACAAACCGTTAACTCTTGTAGGCTTTGATCTCTTTCGAATCGCTAACGGCAAAATTGTTGAAATGTGGCAGCAATTTAGTGTCGGTAGATGGTCTTAGTCCCAATATGAGTCCCGAATATATGGAGTCTGTCTTACACTATAAGCCATTTCTAATAGATTGAATAAGATTGCCTAGAAAGAAATGGCTAAGTTAACGAAAATTGCTGAATTTGTTGGGTGTGAGATAAATAAAGGTGCAGAGTTTATTGGACATGGAATTAAAGAAAATACTGAATTAGGTGAGCGCGAGACAGGCATACATGATGTAAAGAATGGGCCAACATCTGTTTTCAATAAGATGAAAACGCAATATAGTAATGCTACTAATTGATGAAATCTATGAATTAAAACAGATCATAGTTGGTGGAACTGTTAGGTGGCCCACCAACTTGATCGCTTATGGGGTTGGATATGATAATGCTATGAAGTAATGTGCAATATTGAATAAAAGTATTATAAGTGATATCGACTTTGGGCTAGTCGATAAAATTGTCTAGAAATATTGGAGTAAAAAATGAAATCCAGCAGCAAACTTACTTGGTCGATTTATCACTGATACTCGCGGCTACCACCTATGTAATCACTAACATATCGCGGTGTTATAATGCTTATATCATTTATTTTCCTATCTGTCATTATATTTGGAACAAAAACTATTTTTTACAGTCTTGTCTAAATCAATATGCGTGATAGTTGTATCACTACTATTTGTGCCTAAGGGCTCATCTTTTCCGACTGCAAATGGTCAACCAGATTGTTATAATCTGGAATCAAAAAATGCGCTTCCGGTTCTTTTGATACACGGCTGGAACGAGGGTTCAGGAGGATCCCTACCAATCTATTGGGATGAATGGAAACAGAAGCTTAACCAGGATGAAATACCATTTTGTATTGTTTCCTTTGAATAATCAAATGACGCTTGCGGATCTGCTTCAGATCATGCCAAAGAACTTTCTCAAATCGTTCAAAATCTCACGAATAGCACTAAACAAGATCGAATAAATTTGATAGGTTATAGTAAAGGTGGATTGGATGCAAGGGTATACCTAGCTAGTGATCTTGCTAATAATAACGTCGCAAATTTAATTATGGTTGG
>JAATVR010000423.1 GCA_014523665.1 Nitrososphaerales archaeon TH526 | reverse complement strand
ATACCAACAATAGGTTCTGATGTTCTAACAGTATGTCTGTCATACGGTAACAAATATGATGTCTCACGTAAATGATATTGTCAGATCTTAAGTCCGTCCAGTATTAACTTCTTGATTAGGGTTTTATACGTAATCCTCGTTGTTAACTTATCAAATAGACCGGTTTGGTCATCTGGGACGCTGAAGAAAGTGGGTTCTAATAGATCCAGTCGTACTACTGTTCTGTTATTGTCATCACCGTCGACTTGATCATCATTTGTATTTATTTCAATCTTCATAGCAGGTTGGTTCGCCACTTCTAATTTTATAGAGCCTGATGAAACTGAGCTCATAATTTTAAATAAGCTATCTATAATCTGATCGCTTTCAGAGACATGAAGGTGTTTTCTACCAAATAATATCATGGATTATCCTATCCGTTGGGAGTAAGTTGTTACCGGAATTTAAATACTGCCTTGATCCTTGTGCGCTTCCGTTATCCAAACTACTTTACCATTGAGCTTCCAAGTTGCGCTGCCTAAATCTCTGCCATCTGGTCCTTTTGCCTTCGGAATGTCGACTTCTAGATTATCAAATTCAATTGTAGTACTCATATTTGTACCTGACACTACTTTTTCCATGACTTGACTAATAATCTGTGCCCATTGACTCTCTACCTTTGACTCTTCACCTTGTCCTTCCCCCATGTTTGCATATTTACCTGTATTATTATTCAACATTTGGTATTGATATATCAACTTTAGATATAAATGGTAATGGGGCGATGATCCAATGAATCATCTTTAATTCTTTCCTGGACACGACTCATTTTTGGTGATAAAACCAAACTATCAACACAGCGCCTCTATGGTAGTGCACTTGATTCTTTTTCTATCTCAATTTATGGGCTTTATGGCACAGCATATCATTAAATAACTTGTTTAATACGCGCATGGTATGAGCGATAGATTAGATCGTGGCGATAAGAATGATGAGACGAGTACAGATGTAGATGTATCTTTCTCACGCGCTGACTGTGGTCAAGAGTTCAACTCACGTCAAGAACTAAAAGAACACGAAAGCACTCAGCATTAAATTCGAGTAACTTTTTTTGCTTTAGAAATGAGTGATAAGAACTTTACCTGCAAACTGGGTAATCATGAACTTAGCTGTCGTGCTCCCGGATGTGTTTGTATTCAGTTGGGACCAAACCAAGATGAAACCGATTGTAGATGTATCGGAGATATCTATAAGACAACACCCGATAGTTCCAGAGAAGTGTCCGAAATAGACGAATTCATTGATAAAGCAAAACAAAACATCGACGCCGCAATCTTTACTATAAATATGGTGGAAAAGCCGTTATCAGAAGTAGCAGACTTTTTAGAGATGTTTGTACCGGAAATCAAAGTCCCAGAATCAGTTCAAAACAAGTCAGTAGCTCTACAAGTGGGGAAGAAAACGTTGAAAGAAATAATCAGCGATCTGGGTTTAGAAATTGGTGGAACAAGTAAATAAAATAAAATTTGTTGAAATGTTGACTACCAGGTTGACACGAAGATAACACGTCGTGCTTGATTGTTGCACAATAAAACAAGCTGGACTAATTGGACAAATATAACATATCGTTAAATCATTTTTCTAATATACGTAGACAATATGAGCGATAGTATGGATCGTGACCACAAGACTAATTCAGAGGCAGAGATATCTTATTACTGCACCGACTGTGGTCAAGAATTCAGTTCGCTTCAAGAATTAATAGAACATGAGAGCAATCGTAATTAATTTAATCTCAAGAAATGGTTAATCGGTTATGTGATCGGCAAACATCGCAATTTTAGTCCCCAAATGCGAATTGAGAAACAAGCTCAAATAAAATACGTTACGACTTAAATATCCGTTGGCTTGGAGTTGGACTCGTTGGACTCAAATTCGGTTGCTGGGATGTCCCGCTTGTCTGTTATGCTTGCATTACCATTAACGTTCTTAGCCGGCAGCTGAGGTTTGTCAGATCTCGTGCTTCGAAAGATATTGCTGATAACCACAGAGCTGGCCATAAACACAACCGCAAGTCCCGTTAGGAGTTCTCTAAGCATGATTCATGCCCGATAGGTTAGCTATGGTGTATATTCCCATATTCTTAGTGATATCAAAATCACTGCCGATACCCATATTGTAAGATAATCCAGAAAGTATATAATAATTATAGCCGGGCATTTAGTACGATTCTATAATCTATGTACTTATTACTACGATGGATTATATCGAGTAATATGTTATGTTGTCTATAATTTATTGAGAAAGTAGATGTGGTATACTGAAGAAGAAGAATGTGGCTGCAGTCATGGAATAATTAATTTTAGATCGATTAGATTTATGATCACTGGTTCTCGAATAGAGCTTCGATGCCGCAAGTGTAATCGTTTGGTGGTTTGGTGGCATGTTTTCACGGAAAAGATTATGCCATCAAGACAGGCTTGGTCAGAAGAAGAACGCAAAGCAATGCGTTAACTCTAGCAAGCTTGTTCACAGAGCGAACCTGGATGAATATCTATTGTCTGTTACTTGTGCCAAAAAGAGTCTAAATCATCTGAATATGAGATATTAAATTTATTTAGAATATCAATCCCCAAAACACTTAGGAACTGCTGGACACAAACTACCATCAAAGGTGAGACTATTTTGAAACCAAGATTGCCAACTTCCAAATTGTACATGCCAGTATTTGCGTAAAAAAATAAACGACATTCTGGCAGAACGAACGTTTTAAAGCTGCCACCCATTGTAGTATATATTCTGTCTTCACGTAGATTGTTCTGAAGTGTATATATTACTATGAATGATATATTTACATCTTATTTAATCGTACTTTCCAATAACCAATCGCATGGATTGTGAATTAAATCTCAAAATCGAACAGAGCATTTTCTGGAATGTTAGAATACACTTGCTTATCACTATGATGATCCATAGTCAAAAGATATCAAGTAGAATCATGAAACGTGCTGAACGTAAATAGGCGAAGAGCAAGAGAAGACTTCATCTGAAATGATTTTTGGAGCGGAAAATAATAAAAAAACTGTCAGATACGGTTCTGAATCGATTGAGCCGACTCCCAAAGCAGCTGACATATTCTGGTTTAGCAGTGTCAGCTTAGAATGTTTCTATATCGTTTAGCGCAGCTGCCGATGTAAGTTCCAGCCAATAGACACCCAGTAGACAAGAATATTATGGATAGATATTACATAATTTGTTACTGTTATATATAATGTCACATACGAGTTAGTATGACTAACTTAGCACAAAGTAAGATGGATTGGAATGATGCTATCAAGAAAGAAGCTAGAGGCACAGATGACATAGACTTGGGAGAGGTACAAGAGGTCGGCACTACTTATGTTCGCACAAAGAAAGGTCTTATAAACAAACACGATTATTATTTGCCCAAATATCTAGTCGAAGGGTATGATGGTGACAAAGTATATTTCAAAATAACCCAGGACGATGCAGATAGATTATTCACAAATAAAAACGATACACCACCATCAGATGAGGAATACAGAACCACTTACAGAGATGAAAACCCACTCAAAGATACATTACCATCAGACATCGAGACAAGGATCCCAGTAATGGGTGAGAAGTTAGATGTCTCTAAAACAGAAACAGAGGGAGAAGCAAAAATAGTAAAAGAACCAGTCACCGAAATGAAAACTGTTGAAGTACCGGTGACTCATGAAGAGTTGGTGGTCGAGAGGCATGATGTAACCGGAGATAGTCACCAACAACAAACACCAAGTGATGGACCAGTGACTTCAGAAGAAGAGATCAGAATACCACTAAAAGAGGAGCATGTCAAAGTAACAAAGGAACCGTACGTAAAGGAAGAGGTATCGGTAAAGAAAAAACCAGTAACAGAGACTAGGCAAGTCACTGATGAAGTAAGAAGTGAAAAAGTAAAAGTCCGTGGAGATTCAACGGCTTAGCAATTGAGTCCGTGGAGATTCTACTCTCTCTACTTTTGGGGATATGATATTCTGGGACTTATTGTACCGGTTTAAAAATAGAGATAGATTTTAGCGCGATGTCATTGGTGAGTGTAACACGCATTTGAATAGTTATAGTAATTCGAGCCTCGCAATTGCAATGACGAATTGCCGTCAGATCTGTCAAATCAATTAAATCTCAAAATCAATTAAATCTCAAATTCTTTCAAAGTGTTTTGAGAAATATTAAAACGAACTTGATTATCACCACAATGATGAACTTTAGTCTTGGGTATTAAATATTCATGTTCTCTGATATTTTCATCATCAATGACAATTAACTTATTTTTGGATTCTGCGATTACTGTTCCAAATTCTCTGCCTTTATTATAACTCAATACAGCCGGAACGCTGTAAAAAGCATAATTTCTTAATGGATCACCAATATTGACTTCGCATTTCATGACGAATCACAGTAAAATATACATAAAAGTATATAATTGCGCGTAATGCGCGCCAGTATGAGCTAAAGACATTATCATCCGTTTGTTTCTTAAAGCAAAAAACTGAGACGTGTCGATACAGATTTAAAATGATGATATTTGAAACAAATATTTGATGCATTTAGAATATCTGGTGCAATATTTAATTATCATAAGTTACTTTTCTGGACATGTTGAGCCGCCGCATCAACTAAACAATCTACTAATGGTGTTACATTTCGATTATCAAAAGAAAAATTAGAGCAACTGCGCAATGCAGCCGATGGCAGAAATATTTCTCCAAATACACTTTTTAACCAAATAATCAAATAATATCTTGATTGGCATAGCATGGCAGCACATGCCAAGCTATACTATCTGCCAACATCATTTTTAATTAGATTGCTTAACGAACTCACCAATGATGAATTAAATGAGCTAGCCATGGAGACGGCAAAGAATGATCTTGTAGATGTATGCTTATTTCTACGGGGAGAGTTTAATATTGCATCAATCTCAAAGATTGCAGAAACATGGTTAAGAATAGCACAGATGTCCCACAGAATTGAAGTCACTGGGGATATCTATCAAATTATTATTGAGCATGACATGGGAGCAAAGTATTCTCATCTAATTAAGGAAATATCTCGATATCTGTAGCACTTGAAACTAAGTCATCATGCGATATTACAAAGCTGTCATTATAAAGATTGAGGCTTAGGTCACATGTAGAATAAAAGCGATATTTTGTATGATCGAAAGCAAGGCTTTTGTTGTCAACCGTCGATGAATCTATCCATTCTATTTCTGACGCGTCATCTTGTGCTATTGCCTTATTTTTGCGTTCTCATTTTAAAGAACCGGTCCTATGAAAACAGTTGTCATGATATGTCCTCTAAGATCCCTTTGAGGCTCGGAATAAACACCTAAAATATCAGTCAGCTCTATATCCGAAGGCGTTGAGAAAGGCAAAAGAGACGATTACATAGGGCGAAAGAGGTAGACCATCAGTGTCTAGGATATTAACAGAGTAACGATATTCAATTCAACAGCGTAAAAGAATCAGTCAAATTAAAGAATGACTTTGACCATGCCTGATAACTCCAATCAGTTCGCAATGATCTCTCTTCCTTTGAAAGGAATAATATACATCAAAAATAGTATTCCCTCGTATATCAGAATTTATGCTATCTTTTCAATTTTGATTTATGAATCTCGGAGAATAGCTGCGAGATATCCAAGACCCTCTTTCTCAATGTAACTACGCTTATTCCTCCAGCTTTTGCTAGCTTTACCTGACTGACTTTATCTTCCCCTTCAACCAAACAAGCGCCATATAGAGCAGCAGTTGCAAGTGCTTTTGGATCCTTACCGTATGAGATAGGATTTTTCTTTACTACATCCAACAAATCAAGTGCAGTTCTGTAGGCCTTTTGGCTAACGTTAGCATTCTCTGCTACCTTTGACATATAGCGTGCTGCATCTATGTTTGAGGAGGCAAGACCTAACTCTATTGATATTATTCTAAAACATCTTCCTGCAAATATCTTGTCAGCATTTGCTGCCTCAGATATCTCATCTAGTCTTCTTGGTATGTCCATCTCCTTACATGCAGCATATACTGAAGCAACAACCATCTCTTTGATTGATCTTCCTTTAATCAATCGGCTGTTAAGTGTCTTGCGATAATAATATGCTGCCCTTTCAATCACAGAGTCGGTAAGGGTCAGCTTATCTTTGATCGCAGCCATTACCGCAAAGGCATTTTGTAGATTTCTAATGTGAGTTTTACTGTCTGAAAGTCTGTTATAATACCTAATTTTATTAACATTGCTGATCTGATCTTGGCTTAACGATGTGCCATATGCATCTGTATTTTGATTTGTGATCGTAGTGGTAAGTCCCTTGTCAGGATAAACAAGAGAAGAGGGCATACCTGTCGTGTCTTTTGATTCTATTCCCTTCTCCAAGGTCATTTGCTTCTCTGAAATGACTATGCCGCAATCAGTACACACAGTTTCCCCCTTTGGTTCATCGAAGATCACTGACATCGACTTACACGAATTGCAAACTTGCTGTGAAATAGATCTGTTGGCGTCGACGATTTTATCAAGTTTTTGTTGACCGGGTAAATCGTTTTGAGCTGGGTTTTGGTACAACAATGCAAGATGCTTACTCTGCGATTTCATTATCAAATAATTATTCTAGTTTTATAAAAAAATTTGGTTTATATTGTAATCAGCTAAAGTGGTTTGCCAATTTCTAATATGTTGTAATTAATTAATTACAAAGTACTCTGCATACATACGAATGCCCAGTCTCCCTAAACTGGCGCTAGGCACATTTTTAGATAGCTATAAGCATGATGAAATAAAAGCGTTTGACACACTTAACTAGGTAAGATATATCGATTGCGATTAATCCATATTTATGTGGCTGTGATGATCATTAAGATGTCGCGGTTTGCTTCGCTAACTTAGTACACAGAGCCAGATGCCTTTTTTCTTCCCTTAGAATAGAATTTACAGTAATTGAAAGCTTTCTGCTATTCTTCATTTTACCATTAAGTTTCTTAGACATGGCAACCAAGACTTCATAATGCGTTACTTCGCCACCTTCCGCAAGACATAGAAATTCAATTGCTTCAGAGGAATCTGGATCTAGCCCAAGATAGGTCTGCATCATGCTTGAGCACTTTTGAGCTGTTTCCTGTGCAACCTGCTGTACCTTTGTTGGATCCAGATCATCACTTCCATCAGCCAAATTTTGGACTACTTCTTCAAGCTTTGACTGATGATTACCGGTTTGCGATTGCATTTTTTTCAATTGAGTTAGCATTCCATTCTTGTCCAACAATCCTTTAGAGCCTAATTCGTCTACTGCCTTCTGAGCAGCCATCTCTAACCCTAATGCTTCACCCAGTTTCTCTTGGAGCTTTTCTATCTCTACCATTGTGACAGCATTAGTATAGTATTGTTAATAATGCTATGCAGTACACTATGTATTCCTTGATGTGGGATATTCTATACTTCCTTACATATAACACCTGGTCTCTTCATGTAATTATTAAGTAGTTTGTTAGATTACCATTGCTGAATACAGAAATATGTTTCTTTCAATAAATAGAATTCCACACCCAATACCTCCTGCAGATCGACCTGATCCAAAAGCTGCTCAAGCATTGCAAGAAGGCTTAGGAGGGCAGTTTGGAGAAATGAGAACTATGATGCAATATCTTTTTCAGAATATGAACTTTCGAGGAGACGCAACACCATATCAAGATCTGTTGAGATGTATAGCAACCGAGGAAATGGGACATGTAGAGCAAATAACTAATACGATTAATATGCTGCTTGATGGTGCATCTAACCCAACTACTCAGCCAGATGACATACCACTATCAGTAGCTCTTGACTCACCAAATATTCATCACTTTCTAGTTGCAGCACAGAGTGCTAGACCAGTTGATGCTGCTGGAAATCCATGGTCAGCATCATATGTCTATGATAGTGGAAATCTTGTATTGAATATGCTATACAACCTAATGCTCGAAGCAACTGGTAGGCTTCAAAAGTGTAGACTATATGAGATGTGCAGTAACAAAGCATTTCGAGCTACAGTATCTTATTTGATTGTACGAGACCTGGTTCATGAAAAGGTATTTGCAAAAGCCCTTGAAACACTAGGTGTTAACTGGGGAAAAGCGTTACCCGTTCCTCGAATAGACACAGATAAGATGCCAGAAGTTAAGGATTTGGAGAATAAGAATTTGCACAACATAATGTGGACATTTGCAAACAATGGCGAGCCAAATGGGATGGCTAAGATATTCAAAGGAGATTCACCATTTGACGATGGAGGAACACTTGAAGTATTGGAAGGTTTTCCAGAAGGCGCTGATATTCCTATGTTCCCAGAGGCTCCCGAGGAATTCTCTCCTGGATTGGATACAGCGTTAAAGAAGATGGCGGCACAGGTGACACGGAAATAAAATACATTAACAAAAACTACTCAGATGTGCTGGCCTGCTCTTTTTTTCTACCTTTTTTTAGAAGAATCATGAACTAATACTAAAGTAGATAACATAAAATATCCAAGTATCGGATGGATCTTATTAAATTGTCTCAAAGTGAATGGTTTACTACGTATTTAGAATACGAGAGTCTGAAGGAGATGTTAAATGTTATACTATACACATCACAATCATTTATGGCTATTTTACCACAACTTCACTATATAACTTATCACGATAAAGAAATACTCTTCATTCATACTGGTTTAGTCGGTGGTATTGTTGCTCATTATCATGTTCTAAAGGAAAATCCAAACAAGAAATTCGTGGAACTGAATAAAATGACTGCTGATTTTAGGTTCGTAGATGCTGTTGGTGCCAGTCCCCAGTGCATTTACATTCCTATTGTAAGGCTGATAAGGTCTACTCTTAGATTTCCAATAGATACATCAAGTACGATATAAATTGCCTCCCTTAGAGGCACATCATTTAGATTGATGTTGTTGGTTTTCTAAGAAATAAGGCATTCAATCTAAGGACTTACCAATTATTTGCTGAAACTCATTTGTATAATTGGACACTGAAAACTGTTTACGGAATCGTTTCTTATTTTTCTTCTACTTCAGGGAAAGATTGGTGCACTGAGTGCTATACCATTCTCATCGCCGTGAATCTGAGATGCAATTTTCTGGCATCCAACATTCTCTGATAAGAATCCGTTGCCACAGCCGTTTGCTTATGCTGCAACTATCACTTATAGATAAATCTTGAGGGCGCATGTACTACTACAAGACATTATCTTACAAAAGAATCATGGAATTATGTCATCCGCTTGAAGGTGCTTCTTAAAACAAAATTGGCCCCTACCGGTTATTTGTCAACAATTCACGCGCCAACCCATATTCATACTCACCTAATAAGTCTGCATGACAAGCGTTGGAAGATCCAAGCTGTTGGAAATAGGATTCTGAATTAACACTTGAGACAGTCACAAATCCATCACCTGTCCCAAGACACGTTCCAGCAATAGTAAAATATTTAGTATGTTTATTTTCTGCTGCCAACGTCGCAGGGGCTCCTGGTATTAAATCTTTTATACCAGGGTCGCACTCATTGATTGAGTAAGCTAACCATGATCCTGCATTTGGTGTCCCAACCATAATTAAATTTGCGACGTTATTATTAGCAAGATCACTAGCTAGGTATACCCTTGCATCCAATCCACCTTTACTATAACCTATCAAATTTATTCGATCTTGTTTAGTGCTATTCGTGAGATTTTGAACGATTTGGGAAAGTTCTTTGGCATGATCTGAAGCAGATCCGCAAGCGTCATTTGATTGTTCAAAGGAAACAATACAAAATGGTATTTCATCCTGGTTTAGCTTCTGTTTCCATTCATCCCAATGGATTGGTAGGGATCCTCCTGTACCCTCGTTCCAACCATGTATCAAAAGAGCCGGCAGCGCATTTTTTGATCCCAGATTATAACAATCTGGCTGGCCATTTGCATACGAAAAAGATAAGCCGTTAGGCACAAATAGTAATGACACAACTATCACACCTGTAGATTTAGACAAGACTGTAAATAATGGTTTTTGTTCCAAATATAAGGACTGATAGGAAGATAAATGATATAAGCATTATAATACATTATAATACCGCGATATGTCAGTGATTACATAGATTGTGCGGCCGTCTGGGCTGAATAATATCCTGATAGGGATTCT
>JAATVR010000422.1 GCA_014523665.1 Nitrososphaerales archaeon TH526 | reverse complement strand
GGTCGTTGGTTCTTATGACAAGCAAAGATAAGACTGCGTTGTGGCGTTAATGATCAAGCATTAATCTTCTGGGGTATCCTATTAAAAAATATCTTCTCTTGTATTCATTGATTATGCTATTACATTATCTCGAAAAATAAATTTATTCTTAATGTTGCAAAAGTGCTTCTGTCATGTCTTTACTCTCCATAATAGAGGAAATTATCCTGGTCCGTTCTCCAACTGGCATTGGGGGGTCTGCATTTGTGAGATTATCGATCACAAGGTACTTCCAATAATCTTTGCTTAAAGCAACTTCAAGAGAGTCTAGTAATCCTAGTATGACTCTGCCTAAAGAGGTGACAGTGTACCTCCCACTTGATCTACCAATCAAATTAGCATCACTTATCATCTTTAACTTATGGTAGTACTGTTTCCGAGATAACTTCATGCCTGTAATAGTAACTGGCAATCCTTTATGAATACTTCTGACCATAAACAATGACTTCTCATCGGCTAGACATTTCAAGATGTTGTTCTCCCTTAGCGTATCGGACATTTTTCTATATGTATATATTTTTATATATGTGCCTCAAATATATATTAACATTACCATGAAAATCTAATCCATATTTACTGTTCTCAGTAGTACAACTCATTTTTTACAAAAATTTAAAATTCAGATTTTGACGAATTAAATTCGCCAACGAAGTTAGTTCTAGCATGGCAAATTGGTAACATTGATTCACCTTGATGGGTAATTTTTTAGGTTCCGCGTAGTAAATGATTTCGATGTCTGCCGCTGCTGAGAGGTCAGATCCCATGTGTAATTACATTTATGGAGGCAATAATTGACATTTACTGACCAAAATTTGTGAAAGATGGGGTTGCAACATTGGAGATTGTATCCAAGTGTGATTTTTGCCCAAAAAGGAGTCAACGTTACGCTTTACTAAACCCACTTGTAAAAACCTTCAATCATACGACAATTCTAGACATAGGCCTAGGATAGGTAGCATCTTAGATGCGACACGACTTTGTATTTTGCATTTAGCAAACAACTAGAATTTACAAAATTAGGTAAATAACGGCACTTTTGGCAGCAAACTCCGAACTAAACATAGAATTGAAGAAGTTCGTCTTACCACTCTGAAAATATCAATCAGGTTATAGAATGCATTACAAGAAGTAGGGTATAGAAGGCTTACTCAAATCACATTTAGTACTTTTAATTATAGAAACAAACGAGGGTTACATTTTTGGAATTGACTATGTCTCATGTTTGTATTTTGTTTTAGAGAGCTTGGAATAAATTTAGAAGCATGTAGTAATCTAATAACCTGATTAAAGCTGACGTTAATCGTGCCAACGAAAATAGCATCCCTAATCCCTAAGGTGAAGGCCGAATTGACAAACAACCGCAGCAACCGGATCAGATGTTGCAGCAGGCTCAGCCAGTCTCACAAGCACCATTTAAACCGATACAAGACCCATCTCACCAACAAGCGCAAATACTCGCTCAACCATTTCCTTTCTCGTCGCCACAACCACCAAACACTACACTGCCTCCATCTGCAATCCTCTCCCGCCAATCCTCCCAACAGGATCTGGACAGGCCAACAACTATCCGTCACCAATGATCGAGCCAATATCCTTATGTTTACAACTTAAGTAGCATTAACATAGCAGGTGAAGTCTTGAATCAAGCACCTGTGACTGCCAGATCTGTCAAGATTATAGCAACATTTTATGATCCGTATGGCCAAGTTCTTGGAACGGATTCTACTTTTGCTAAGCCTTCAGATTTGGCCGGGTCAAAGGGCTCCTTTTAACACAGGAAGGAAGTGTACCCATAAACCAAATGAGTAACTATGCGTTAAATGTTGATTGGCGGCCATGACAAACAATATGAGGATTAACAGTATATTCCTTCAGGAGTAGGTCAAAAAAAATAGGTTCAAAGGTAACACTTCCCGATAGAATTAAGGCTAACAAGTGCTTTTATAGAGAAAAGAGTGAGGGCCCTCCTAGGGCAACATGACATGCGAACCTTTGAAAACAGACCTCTTGGATAGTTTTGAAATAAAGCAATACCCACCTTAGGTAATGAAGAGGATCAAGTAATAGCTCTTGTCTAGAATTTAGTAATGGGAGGATTCTATATGAAAGATTCTGACTTGTTTACGCTACTATTAGTTGTCCCCCATGTTTGGTTATGTGACATAGGAGTATCGTCCATATGTTATACTATCCTGTAATCTGCTCTTCACCAGGTATTCGTCGCCATGTAGAAAGATTTCCTTTAGTTCGACATCGTTTAACAGGACATCGATGATTTTCATGTAGTCTAACTCTGCTAAGTGGGACTTATCTGACATTTTTATTTTATCTATGGCATCAAATTTCCAATAGGTTCTAGATGCCTTCTCAGCGATTTTATTGAGGCTGAAAATTACTTTGCCAAACGAGGACAGCTCATATCGTCCCTTCTGTCTTCTTATTAGCCCGGCTTCTACGAGACTTTTAATTCTATCGTAAAACTGTCTTTTCGAAAGTCCTAACTCCATTATAAGGATTTGGGACTCCGCAGACTTTAAATCAATAATCGTATTGAAGAGTCTCTCCGTCTTTTGATCGGATAAGACTTTGAAAACATTTCTTATTGAAATATTCTTTGACACAATTCCTATTATTTTTACTTGTTATAATAAATTGCAGGGTATTAAATGATATTTTTTAGCTTATCAGGACACTGGATCCGAAATAAGACAATATCATAATAGTAATCACTGATAGAAAAGAAAATCTTTCAGTTTTGTTAATTACCGTATTTTCAAAAGGAGGTGATGTAAAGAAGTACTCTGATTGGATCAACCCATTGAATTTCATTGAATCCAATTTCCCAATAGTAACACCAGCATGCGTAAAAAAAGGGATGAGTACTAACATAACGGTGAGATTAGATGTTGAAATAGTAAACACACGTCGGCTATCAAAGCCGGAATTAGCTAGACCAGAATAATCTCCTTTTGAATTGGGAGTGTTAAAACAAGAGCAAGACGAACATGCTATATGATCAGATGCAGACAAAAACATGCCATATTGGATCTTATCCC
>JAATVR010000421.1 GCA_014523665.1 Nitrososphaerales archaeon TH526 | reverse complement strand
GGTTGATATGCATTTATTCGCTGGAGTGAAATAGCATGATTATCATCTAATGCTCCAACGCCCAAACTAAGATTTCTAATTGTGATATCAAGGTTCTGCATTTCTGTAGCATTTAACGAATATTCCCTAGCTAGAATTTCTTTAACTTGCGTGTCAGGGTTTATAGTCTCATTTGTCCGTATAGGCACCGTAACACTGAGCGGCTTGGAAATTATTTCTGCAGGCAATTTGCCGTTAACGTCCTGTTGATTTATGGTGTACTCTACAAGTTGCAATATGATCTCTCTGCTGGGGACCTCGAGGGCATTTACGGTGTAGATAGCGTCAACACTCAAGACATTGGTACTCGGCTCATTTGTTGCCTCGCCTGAAGGTTGAGAAACCACCACCCCTGTAGAGGAGGAAGAAATTGCAGCTTGGATTAACGGATCGAGATCAACGCTTATAGTTGAAACTCCTTCAATGAATCTATCAACCCCGTCTGTTGAATTGGAATACAACGAAACAGATGGCACAAAATCCTTGCAGCTTAGGCTAATTGAATCCCCCGGCGCTAAGGTTTGCAACTTGTAATTAGTGTCGGTAGCAAAGGGGTTGGAACCATTGGAAGACCCATCAACTATTTGGCTTGGTGGAAGATTTGATGAGGGAACTGCCTTCCAGAGAAATGAAATTGGAGACTGCTGCCTATTAAAAATATTTATGTCTGAATTATATCGTCCTGGCCGAAGAGGACCGTCCTGGCCAACAATTGTTCCACAGAAATATCTAGCGTTATATTCGATACTCCCAGGAGCGGTATCCCTATTAACCGATGAAGAAGATGTCGATGCACCTGTTTCGTTTTTTAAAGTTGCAAATGCGTAGCTATGTTTACTCCCGTGACTAGTAATTAATTCAGTGGTATTGAAGCTGCTAATGAGAAATGTATTTGGAAGTAAAATGATATTCGCCAATATTATAACCACTACTGATTCGAGCATTATTTTCGAACTTTCCCTCACATGCTCTGGCCAATTTCGATGCAACTTTCTAACCTGCACAATAGTACTGCAATAAGCAACTAAAAATCTTTCCAACCAACCATTATTCTTAGTGGGGACTGATACGTAAATGAAGGCTTGAAACTGTATCCACATGGAATTAGCCTTAAGCGAACACGGTCTGCGAATAGCTTTACTGACCACGTTCCAGTGTAGCCGCATTTATGGCATTTAACTAAACTCGCTTCAACATGTAATTCCATTTCTAAAAATCCAGAATGACTAATCCATGGCTCCTAACTTAGGTATGTTAATGGTTCCATGATTCCATGATAACAGTATGGTTACAAGCACCAGATAATCCTTTTCACCATACTGATGCTCATTATGGGTTGGTAGAAGTTTTCGCTAACTATAGATAGTTTACTCTAGATCGTCTGGAATAGGCATAAGGGATATAGAGAGAGATATGTATGAATGTCTACGATCTTCAAAAAATGTGCAACATGAATATCTAACAATGATATTAAATATGCACGTCATTCCCACACGCCAGAGCTGCTTTAGAGGTGCTATTTGGATGATATCTTCTCTTGATAATCTGCGATCAAGAGGAGTTTGATGAATGAGCCGCCCTATTAGTAACAGTCTGATGAAATCTAATCCCTAAACAATTTATCATTAGGTGTTAGACTTCAATGTCTGCCTACTTTCTTACACTGTCGTCTCTTAGGCTAGATATTCGTCACCTCCTTCATCTTGCCCTTTTTTCTTTTTTGATTTATTCTAGTTAGAGCTTTCTTCCTTCTTTCACTAGTACCTGTTTCGCTAGTATTCGATGATATGACTTCGATTAGCTTGGCTTTTTGATCGGTACCATCAGTACTCGTCAGCTTTGGTCTCAAAAGCCTGCCTAATCTCTGAATAAATTCCCTTCCACTCCCTGTCCCGCTAACTATGATGCCTAGTTTTGCATCAGGAACGTCAACTCCTTCATCAAGGACTTTCGACGTAACTATAACCAAATATCGTCCTTCCTTGAAACCTGATAAGACATCCTTTCTCTCTGATTTATCAGTTCTGTGAGTTATTGCAGGAATTAAAAACTCATTCGCAATTGCATAAACCAAGCTGTTGTGTTGGGTAAAAATTATGGTCTTCACACCACTATTCTCTGCAAGAATTTTCCGTAGTATCTCAAATTTTGATTTACTGTTTAAGGCGATATCCATCGCTTTATTTCTGGCAAGCAGGGCCTCGCGGGCTACTTTGTTTCTAGTCGACATCATTATCAACCTTCTAAATGAGCCATGATAATTCATCCGAATTCCCAGTTTCTTAAGGCAGAGTTGGTATGCCCCGAAGTTCCTCTGATATTCATTCTGTTCCTGAGGAGTCAAAGTGACTTGCATCCTCTCAATTTCGTAAGAGGCAAGATGTTTAGACTTAGCAAGCTCGGTTGGGTGGATCTCGAAGACAACGCCACCGCCTACTAATCTTGGAAAGTCCAAATGTAATTTATCTTCCCGTTCAATCGTTGCAGTAAGACCTAGCCTGTATGGAGCTGCTAGTTGTTCTGCTATTGATCTATAGCCTGGAGCGGCCAAATGATGTACTTCATCAAATATTACAAAAGAGAATTTATTGCCAAGACTTGATGCTCTGATATACGCAGAGTCATAGGTAGCGACAGTTATTGCCTCAATTTCTTCGAATCCACCACCCAGATTTCCAATTGATGTATTTGTAATGTGTTTTGACAATACTTCAGTCCATTGATTCATGAGATCTAATGTGGGTACTACCACCAGTGCTGCAGAGTTTATTTTTTCAATGGATTTGATTCCTAATATTGTCTTGCCCGAACCTGTTGGAAGTACAACACAGCCTCTCATGCCTACTCTTGTCCATCTGTTCAATGCCTTTTGCTGATATTCCCGCAACGAGACGTCTATCACCGTGAAGTGGGGAGAAGGTATGAGTTCGAGGACGTGGTCGGTGTACTCTATGTCGCTTTCGCGCAGATATCGGATGATATCGTAATAGTTTAATGCCTGCGCTCTTAGAGAATTGGTTCGAGGATCTAGGGTAGCGAAAGGGATATGCATTAGTCCCTTTATTACAATTGTCCCTCTATCATAGGTTAACCGAACCATTAGTTTACACTATCCTTTAGGATCGAGTTAGACTAATAATGGTTAAGTCTCTCATAAGGATTTTATAATGAAATAAGCACGGCTTTTCCTGGGTTATGAAGGGTGTCATCAGTACAGTTGTGGGGTTTATAGTATAAGCGAGGATATAAAGCGAGTTAACAGCTGTGGAAATGAATCCTAAAGATCGTTTTCTGACCAACGCAATTAGCTGGGGTTCAGATTTGCCTAAGAGAGGGTTAGTACATCAAATATTACAGACCTGTTCAAAAGGTATGATGGCAGATCAGCTTCCAACTAGAGATTTCATTGTCCACAATACGGATCCAGCCAGCTGAAAATGATGTAAACAGATACCTTGCACAAATAAAGTCGCAATCTACTTGATCTGCCCCTTCCAGCTCCGTTATATGACTATTATAGATTTGTTCGAAGTACTAGTTTCTTGACATACTACAAGTAGAGATACTGTAAAAGATTCAAGAAACCATTAAGAAAGATATTTTAACTGTCGCAAAGACAGAAAAGCCATTTTCCAAAAACTCTGCTATATCTAATCCCGATATCTTCCAACCAGAATTGTTCATCAGCTAGATTCAGATTCGCCCTGTCTAGTAGTTAAAATGCGACGTGTTTTGAATGTTTCACTCTCTCTGCAGCCTGTAATCATGGTGGTTTAGTTAGCAAATGCTACTCATCGAAAGATGTTGCCACTGCTGAGTTGATAGATAGTACCTCAATCAAAATGGATTTTTCGTGAGGTGAGACGATAGGCAGATTGAGATCTACTGATCGAAAGAGATATCCTATGAATTATCAAGATTGACAGTCTTTTGCCTTCGTGGACAAAGAACAGGGAAAAATCAGAATGGGTAAAGAACGAGTGGTTAATGGTAAGGTCTAAGGAAAATAATAAGGCGGATATCAATTACAAATTAACCACCTTCAATAAACCTTTAGTCAGTCTTGGCTGCGTTACTTTCACCAGGAAGGGTATTTTAGACTTTTTTTATCTGTCAGAATTAAGAATTCCGGTTAGGGGCTTGAATATTAGGGAATTCTCTCTTGACTATGATTTTAATATCATCACAGATAATTTTCATGTAGGATTTAACCATAACTCCAATTTTACGAGTAGAAATGATGATCCTAGAGGTCTGGCTCCAGATAATAGGAAACCTAAGCAAAATAGGTAATAGTCAAAGTTTATGATGTTTAGTTCTAAGTAATCAAGATAGAGATCTAGATCTAGCAAACTCTCAGCTAACATAAGTCCAAAATTGCTAACAGTATGTTATGTGCAGCGCCAATTGGCATCACCAAGATTAGGTTAATGTATGCTGTGTAATTTGGAAACAATTGGATGGCTATTCGAAAGAACTTTGTAGATTTTAACGTTTGAGATATGGCGAATAAAATACCGTAATACTGAACCGCGAGATAGATATGTTAAAATATACCATAGAACGCAGAGGGAGCTAAACCATAATGAAGAAAAAACCTATGCTAGTTGCTGGTATCGCAGTACTTGTTGCAGCTTTTATATATAGTGTATTTGTGTTTTCCCCCAGTTTGGGTAAGCTGCAGGAAATTGAATCAAGCTACCCTAAAAACATGACCACAGAGGAAGTGACACAGATGGATTTACAGCTAGACAAGGCATACAGACTGTCAAATCGAGATATGAAAATTGAACAAATGTGAAATGTGAAACATTGTATTAAATCCTGCACAAGCAAAGCGCTGAACTTCATGAAACAATCACGAGCACTACAGTAGTCGCCATGATCATAATCCTGATGGGAGTTAATGGTGACTACACCACACAAAAGAAAAAAGAGTATTAGGTCGACTGATCTGCATCCAACTGGCACTACAAGCCATTAGTCATATAGATTGTAGTATCACGGTTGGAAAATTTGTTTATTTTTTAACTTTCCTTGGAGTAGATGGATTTCTTTACTGCTAGTCGTTACGAGAACAAAAAACAGACTACCCAGTGAAATATAGCTTTCCTTTTTCAAAAATGGAGACTATAGTATATAAATAATTCATTTATGAGCCCTCCAGAGGAAAGTGAGCATCCTGTCGTAAGAGGTCATCTACGATGATGTCAGATCGGTTGTAGATTACAACTAGGCCATTGGTTATTGCAACACTTATCGTATTAGTATGAAAATTATTAGATACCATCTTATCATAGTGCGATTGGCGTGAAGCATTTCGTCTGCGACTTGGATCTAAAGCAGTTACTCTGAAGCAAGGCTTCACAAACGTACATCAATCATAACAAATTTTTACTCGGTTAGCGATGTATAATTTGTCCCTGGGGGAAATATTGTTGATAACTTGAAATAGTATTTGATTTGGAAATGGCAAACTTTACTAAAGTTGGGAGAATGTATGAAAGTAGGTTATCATAATCAAAGTACTTAATTTGGTGGTACAACTACTCGAGGCCAACACCAAGTCTGTCTCTAGGTATACTAGCGACTGTGATTAAGCCAGTGTATTAGGACCAAATGCATTTGCTCGCGTTAACTGCCTACCAAAACCATCAGGAACAGTACAGCAAGATGGTTTGCCAAGTCAGGCCAAGACATCCATCAAGGCCCAACTTCAAGGAGAATAATAGCAGGGGGCAGAACCAGTAGGTACTTTCTATATAGGGGACGGTCGTAAAGTCGTACTACTACCGGGCTTCAAAACGGAGAGCGCCGCACGAGACTATTTCAGACGTCACGCTGAAATGCAAAGAAGAGAGGCTTCACATTGGAACACCACACAACTTGATAGGATGAAAAGAATCTTTAGTGGCATGGTATCCAACTTTACTTTAAACGTGACCCATGAAAATTAATTGATTTGCAAGGGCCAAAAAAAAAGCATCTGAAAGTTAAAGTTGAATTAGTCACTTGATATTTTTTAGGGTTGTTGCATAAATTTATAAATTTCAACGAGCTTAACTGGACTGCATAAAGGTATAATAGGGACCTTTGAGAGAGGTGGTTATGAGACAAGAACACGTAACTTTGAAAAACGTAGAAATCGAACGACTTTTTGAACTCATAAAGAAACATTTGCAGGAAATAAAGGTAGATATTATTCATGAAGAGACTGAGTCTCCTACTGCTACCACTGCTTCTGGCTATTGGAACTTGAAGGCGCATAAAGGAAGCAAAGGTAGTATAGTTGTGGGC
>JAATVR010000420.1 GCA_014523665.1 Nitrososphaerales archaeon TH526 | reverse complement strand
TGGGCGCCAGGATCGGCCGCAACGTGATCCTGAGCTGCCGGTACGCGCCGGTCTGTACCGACCTTGTGACGATCGGTGACAACACCATCGTCCGCAAGGACACGATCCTGCTCGGGTATCGCGCGCAGTCGAACTTCATCCATATGGGCCCGGTGGCGATCGGCAGCAACGCGTACGTCGGCGAAGCGAGCGTGCTCGACATCGACACTGCGATGGGCGACAACACGCAGCTCGGTCATGCCTCGTCGCTGCAGAGTGGCCAGCGTGTGCCGGATGGCAAGCGCTACCATGGCTCGCCGGCGGTCGAGACGTCCTCTGACTTTTGTCCGATCGAGGGCAAGAACGGAGCTGCGCTCCGAGGCGCCCTCTATGTGTCGTTCATCCTCGCGACACTGCTCCTGATCGCCGTGCCCGCTGCGTTGATCTTCTTCTACTTCGTCTGGGATCTGTATTCGCCGGCGACCGGCAACTACAACGTCTTCAAAGACCTTCCAGACGTTCCAGGCTTCTTGCCTTTGTCGACTCCCACTCTGCTCGCCCTTTCGGCGGTGTGGCTTTTCGGCGCGCTCGGCCTCGGTCTGGCGGCCATGTATGTCATCCCGCGCCTCTGCATGATCGCGCTGCGGCCCGGCGTGACCTACACGAATTTCGGCTTCCACTACCTGCTGCAGAGCATCATCCGGGGCGTCAGCAACTCGGATTTCTTCTGCACTTTGTTCGGCGACGCGTCATTCATCACGACGTACATGCGCTACGTCGGCTGGAACCTGAACAAGGTCATTCAGACCGGCTCGAACATGGGGTGTGACCAGACTCACGACAACCCATTTCTCTGCAATATCGGCAGCGGCACGATGATTTCGGACTGGCTGTCGATGATCAACATGCATATGTCGGCGACGTCGTTCCGGCTTGCAGAGTCGAAGATCGGCGACAACAACTTTCTGGGCAACTTCATCTCCTACCCGCCGGATGGTCGCACTGGAACCAACGTCCTGCTCGGCACCAAGACCATGATCCCGATCGACGGCCCAGTGCGCGAGAACGTCGGGCTGCTCGGCTCACCGGCCTTCGAGATTCCGCGCATGGTCAACCGCGATCGTGACATTAAGGCGTCGTTCGATGAGCAGACGCGTCGCGCGCGGCAGCACCGGAAGAACGTGTACAATCTCGTCACAGCCTTGCTCTTCCTCGCTAGAAGCTGGATGTTGCTGCTTGCCGTATTCGTGCTCGGCCAAGCCGCATTCGCGAGCTACGATCATTTCGGCATCTTCTCGTTATTCGCAGGTATCTGGGGGCTCACCGCCGCCTACATAGCCCTATTCATCATGCTCGAGCACGCGAGCCGGAACTTCAAGCGACTCCAGCCACAGCTCGTCTCGATTTACGATCCGTATTTCTGGTGGCATGAAAGGTACTGGAAGCTGTCGGGTTCCAACTGGTTGATCATGGCCATTTTCGCCGGCACCCCATTCCGCGGCATGTTGCTTCGCGCTATGGGTGTGAAGGTCGGTGCCAAGCTGTTCGATTCAAGCCAGTGGATCACGGAACGCCCGCTGACCGAGATCGGCGATCACGTCAATCTGAACGAGGGCGTTGTGTTGGAGGCACACTCGCTCGAGGAAGGCGTGTTCAAGTCCGACTACATCCGGCTCGGCAACAGATGCTCGGTCGGCCCTGGTGCCTTAGTTCACTACGGCGTCAGCACCGGAGACGACGTCGTGCTCGACGCCAATTCGTTCCTGATGAAGGGCGAGATCCTGGACTCTCATACTGGGTGGTGCGGAAATCCGGCCATGTTGGTACGCCGCCACGCGGCTCGGGCCGCGGTTTGCGTCCAGGACGCTACCGACGCTACCGTCCGAAACGAGTTCGTCCCGCAGCGAGGATGTGGTGTTTCAGCGCAATGACCGATTATGTCAAGCTCAAGAAAGTGACCGCCGACAATTGGGAAGCGGTGGTCGAGCTTGAGCTCGGTGCCGGCCAGGAAGACCTGGTGACGAGCAACCTCTATTCGGTTGCCGAGGCGCAGTTCGATCCCGACGCGCGCCATCTATGCCGGGAAGCGTGTCGTCGGCTTCCTGATGTACAACGTGCAGAAAACGAAGGGCAAGGCGAAGGAAGCTTCGATCTATCGATTCATGATCCCGTGTTCCTGCGCGCGATCGATGCCCTCGTCGTGCCTGGTCTGCTGATCGGCCATCGTGTGATCTCGCAAGGCGATGAGCTTGCGCTGCTCCACGAGGAGATGGCGTCGTTGTCCTTTTCTGCGATCGAGAGGCGCCTCGCCAGTGGCGCCGCACGGCGTGTGGCGCGCGAGCTGATGAACTCGATGGGCTTTGCCGGCCTTCCGATCCTACGGAGCACATTTGGTGCCCCGGTCTGGCCCGCCGGAATCGTAGGCTCGATGGCGCACGATGATCGAATTGCTGTCGCCGCTGTCGGGCTGCGGCGTGACCTGGATGCGGTCGGCATCGATATCGAACCTGCCACGCCGTTGCCGCCGGACATGCTCGAGCTGATCGCCACGCCGCAGGAGCGGCGTGCGATTGCTGACAACCCGTTGGGGGCAAAGCTTCTCTTCGCCATCAAGGAGGCGGTCTACAAGGCGGCCTATCCGCTCGATCAAGAGTTTCTGGATTTTCACGACATTAAGGTCGACCTTGCCGGCCGGCTCGCGACGACCCGAGCCGGACGCACGCTCGCGCTCCACTGGTGCGTTTTCTCTCACGTGCTGGTCGTGGCGACGGTTCAGAAGGCTTCTATGGACTACTTACCCTCGAGTTGAAAAAGCTCGGGTCAGATCATCAAGAATATCTCTCGGATTATTAGACACCTCTTCATCATCTACGGCTGCACCCATTAAATGGACAGACGATATCGTGTAATTATTATTATTCCAAATAGCATTCTTGTATAAACTGTCTAAACTACTAAGCACCATCCTAGCGCCCAACGAATGATCAGCTATTCTAATACTTATATTTCCATTGGTTTGTTGTGGTAGTTTACATTTATCCATCAGATCGAAGACGAAGTCTGCAAGCCTGGGCCCATTCCATTTTGCTATCGGTTTGGCAGCTTGCCATTCTATATCAGACTCCCAACTGTAACCAACTAGAGGAAACGTATATTTTTCTCAAAAGACATCTTAGCTCTCAAATCTTTCTTTAGCTTCAGTTTCATCAACATCCCATCCATGAACAATAACGGTAACTTCACTGGGACATGATACCAATAACTCATTAATATTGAGAAATGAATAGTTACCATATCCAATTCCTTCTTCCCCTTCGTAGCTAGTACTTTCTCTAGTCGAGATCATGTACATTGGAACGCTTATTTCGGTCGGTGCTGTCGTGGCAAATCCAAATTCAATACTTTCAACTGTTAGCAAGACAACTAATATAAAAACCAGTGAGAGATAGTTGTTAGTCTTCAAAGCAATTATTCTCTACATTCGCCACAAAATATTAAAGTTGTCGGGTCCCTCGATCAGCTCCTGCGTGACTACACCTTTGTGCGTACGGCGATCTTGCTTCCCTTGTCTTCTGCAACATCTGCAACTGGACAACGGCAACAGATCCCGATGTCTACGGCTACACCTTGCGTCTCGATGAAACCACCTTGCACCTCACTCCTGGTCCGTTCGGTGGGCGTGCCATCGCGATCACTATCGACGCGCGCGACATCGCTTCCCAACGATTCGCCTCTGCCGAGGAGGCGCGGCGGGTCGTCGCATCAGCCGCGGTAGTCACGCTGAACGGACTAGTCCTTGGTGCACCGACTACTGACCGATGACCTGCCCATCTGATAATGAGATTGTCGCTGTATCGATAAAGAGATTATTTGGAGAACACATCACTTCAAGGCTAATAAGAACGCAGAATAGAGAACTATCCCTGGGATGCATCGCCTATAACATGCATAGACTAACAGATCTTGTCTTTATTGTGATGGCTTTTCTCAACCTTATCTTTGTCGAACATGTCACCTACAAAGCCCCAGAGAAGCTTATCATAAATAGAAGTTATATGACTATCATATTCTATTGTTACCATCCTTATCAGCATCTAATTCACGAACTGGGGTTTTTACTTTAAAAATCATATGCAGAAAGCGGACCAAAAAGCCTATGAGGTTTCCGACCCCTTATTGAAAGGGCAACAGTCCCCCTTTGCTAGGGAGACGTCGGAAATGTTCTGTTCACCTGCGTTCTGATAACTCATAGATATATACCTAATGCATTATCAAATTGAGGTGGTTGGTTCTCTTGGAGTAAGGTACGTCTTTTCAATATATTCGATAGCGTCGTGGTTACAATTTTAGAATAGGCACATCTACACAGGTCTAAGAAGATCGTATCATTTAAAGTAGCTTCCAAGAAACTGCATCCTATGACTAAAGAAGTAGCTAAGGAATTGGTGAGTTGACGAGGTATACGGAGATACAGCTCATGACAATAGAAGGAGTTTCAACCTGTTAGATGATTTGAATATAGAACCCGACATAAGTCTAAGAAAGAATGCATCCACCAAGGCAAGGGGATCTCCATTACGAAGAGAAGAGGTTCTGCTTATCAGAAAACTAGGATATGATAAACGGAAAGAGCTAAAAGATGCCAGAAGCAGGTGTATTGCGGAGATATTATCCTCCTCAATCAATAAGGATACTAGGTGAAGGTCTTTTTTCAAAGAAACTTAGAACACAGAAAGCAGAAGCAGGACTAAAGCACGACAAACTGATGGACCGGTAGACTGAATGAAAACACGGTTGCTACTGAATGTTAATAACCTAGTAAGTGAGTATCCTATACTCTAAAGGAGCTAACCTTTTATACAATGAGAGAAATTGTAACGAGAGGTGTCAGCTTAGTGAATCCCTTTGTCATAGGTGCGTCAATTACTTTCTCAATATTATTTTCTACAGTAGTCCTCAGTTTTACGTCCGTTCCTAATAATGAATTATTTATCTACGCCGTTGATATTGCATCGCTTGTCGTACAAGGAAATAACGCCTATGATGAAGGAAAATCTGAAGAAGCGATCCAATACTTTGATCAAGCCTTAGCAGTAGAACCTCATAACGTATCTGCACTAGTCAATGAAGGTCTAGCACTTGATGATCTAGATCGAACTGAAGAAGCTATACAGTACTACGACAGAGCCTTAGCAGTAGATCCTAGCGATGTTGATGCATTAGATGGCAAAGGTCTAGCTCTTTACAATTTAGGTAGAACTGAAGAAGCTATTGGGCTATTTGATAAGGTATTAACTACGGATTCTAATAATACTGATGCACTAGTCAATAAAGGTCTAGCACTTGATGATCTAGATCGAACTGAAGAAGCTATACAGTACTACGACAGAGCCTTAGCAGTAGATCCTAGCGATGTTGATGCATTAGATGGCAAAGGTCTAGCTCTTT
>JAATVR010000037.1 GCA_014523665.1 Nitrososphaerales archaeon TH526 | reverse complement strand
TATTTATTTTAGTTTATAATGACAATCTTTGCATCTAATGTATCATCGTTATGATCTATAATATGTTCAAGAGTACTGCAATCTTTGAATAATTTAACACTTCTATCTATTTTTCGAAATCTCAAAATCATAATAACCATCATTGTAACCTATTTCATATCCTATACACCATAGAATGGTAACTTTTTCCAGAGGACATCTATCATCATGTTCTGTACCTCCGCGGGAATCCTCTCTCCCTTGATCCTTTCCTACTCCATATCCGTTTCGATACTTTGGCAATATTGACCCTCCGTCGTCAGTTGATGCAGTAGTCGTCTGATTATTCAATATTGTAATTGAGTAAATCGTGGTTAAAATCACGACGATTACAATCACCTTCGACAATCGATTTAATGTCAGAAATTTCATCAAGGCCAAGATATAATAATCAAGTTCTACATTTCGCCTTAAGGCTGTTTCTGAGTACAAGTTGTCATACTGGAGGAATGATTTTTTCTGCGCACAAAAATTGTCGTACTTGATCTTAGTTTATGTTCGTTCTAGACTTTGATTGAAGAGCAAGTTTTCATTATTTTAATTTCGTTTGTGTTGTCAATTGAAAAGGCAGGTGACATTGTGGTGTATGCCATTAGAGTCGCCGAGTTACAGTCTCTATCACATCTATGAGATGGCAATGAAAATAGATCCGTGGAACATATAGTCATGCCAAACCTTTTCGGCATGCGCAGGAATTATGATACATGAATTGTAGTATTCGATATGAACTCAAAATGCGAGCAAATTCTATCTCAAGTAATCTTTTCATAATCCAGGTTCTATACGACACTGGTATCCTTGATTTTTTTATGCAGGTTCAGAAAGTAATGCACCTGTTTGCTTCAATAAATTAAATTGATCGAATACATACCAATGTCCCTTAATTCTTTCGTTTTCTATCTTGTAAAGTTCTGCCGATCTTACGTTCACGGGTTTGTTTGTTGGTGGTATTCCATTAAACTCTTCCTTATACGTTCCAGACCCATTTAGAAACACCACTACGAGATCATTTTCTGCAACGATATGTTCTATGGCCATGTGCTAATCAGGAAACGCCTTAAAGAACTCATTTAAGAACTGTTTTGATCCCACGCCACCACTCTTTCCGGCCTGAAAACTGCCTTCAATAAAGTTTCCGCCAAAATATCTTTCGATTGATGATAATTTGTGTTTATTGAAGATTTCATCTATGTATGATCCTATTATAGTCTTATTTCTTTCCACTTGTTCCATTGAAGGCATTTGATACCATTCATAGTGTACTGTTTTATTATTTATTCTTCATTAGGTATTGCGCGCCAACATGGCCTAGTTCAGGTGCCTTAACAGAAGATAATTGGATGAGGTTCAATAGTTGAATGCCTACAATAGGGACAGAATCTTGCATTGTCTTGCGACGGTGGTAGTTTTATCAATTGAAATCTGATACTACAGGTTCTACATACATAGGTATTCGCACGTAACATCTAATTCATCATGTACATGATAACTATATACGAATTCGCAATCCAAAACGATTCCTGTTATTCCACGGGATACGATGTTCTCTGTCCAATATATTGCACGCAGAATTTCTTAAATACGTGAAAATGCCCTCTTCTATATGTTAAGGATTCTGGACGGCAGTGGAGAATCTGGTAAATCTCTGAGTGAACAAGACGTGAAGGATTTTTTGACAACCAAGGTTTTGAATGTCCATCTTGGGACAGTAGATGACCATGGCCATGCGAATATTCATCCCGCATGGTACTACTTCGATGATTCAAAGGAAAAGATCTATGTTGAGACAGGAAAACATTCTAAAAAAATGGAAAATCTTACAAGGAATGATACGATCTACTTTTGCATAGATGATCCTTCTCCTCCATATAAAGGTGTACGTGGAAAGGGAAGCGTAAAGGTATCTTATGATGTTAACCATAACGTCTTGGTCGCGCAGAAAATTCATATGCGATACTTGGGAAACCTAGAACATCCAATGGCACATGAACTTATTGATGCAATTAAGAAAGGACAATCAGTTGTTCTTGAGATTAATCCAAAGTATTACTCAACTTGGGATTACAGTAAACAGTGATCCGATTTTCGCGCAAAATAAGAAGGCAATCTAATACTATCTTGTCATTAGGTAAACCAATAGATTACATTACAATAATTGTAGGTAAGTTACCAGGGAGAAATCCTGTTAAGACCTGGTCCTCTTACCTGATAGATGCGGTCC
This sequence comes from Nitrososphaerales archaeon TH526, assembly GCA_014523665.1. GTDB lineage: Archaea > Thermoproteota > Nitrososphaeria > Nitrososphaerales > Nitrososphaeraceae > TH5896. Next base: position 6,123 of record JAATVR010000037.1, on the reverse strand, counting down.
GACTCCTGTTTGCGACTGACTATCGTTACTGTAATACAACTACAATACAGACTCTAAGAAATAGTACATCGCAAGCGATTTCATTCGTGAAAAAGTGTTAGTATTGACTAGTAAAGTAGGGCTTGTAAATAGTGAAACATTGTTGCAGAACTATGATCTCCAGGTACTATCTTTACAATAACTTCCACTTCAAGTTTAACCCACCTGGTATTAATTAACGTATGTTTAGAATGGGTATTTGAGCTATTGCTTTTGCTGTTGTTGTTTAATGTAATCTTGTACACGTTTATTAAGTTCATCCTTAGTTAAATCTTCTTTATGAGTTGCAATAAACCAAGGGTTTCCAACTGGATCTTTAATACCACCACTGCGATCTCCATAGAACTGATCTATTGGTTCCATCAAAGATGTAGCTCCTGCTTCAAGAGCTTGCCTGTAAACAGCATCACAATCCGTCACATATAGATAGATCGAAGACGGCATTGCTTCCCAAGTATCTCCTCTAGCATCACCTACCATGATAACTGAATCACTAACCCTAACTTCCGCGTGTCCAATACTTCCATCAGGCATTGACATACGTTCGGTTTCCTTTGCACCAAAGGCCTGTTTCATGAAATCAATTAATTTTTCAGCACCTTCAACAACAAGGTAAGGTGTCACTGCATGATAGTCTTCGGGTATTGGCTTGACAGAACTCATTATATGAAATCAGTCAACTGAGCTCTTAAACTTTTTTGAGTAATTCCCCTTCTTTAGAGTTAATATTGAACCCCAACTTCTTTGCTTTATCGAAACAATATCGCGCGTTGCTTCTATCTATTCTGAGGAGGGCTTGACCTTTGTTATACCATGCGTAACCAAGATTCGAATCAATATTTAGCGCATGATCATAGCAGTCAACAGCTTCACTGTATTCATCCTGATAACAATGTAAATTACCTTTTCCTACCCAAACATTCACACTACGTGAGTCAATGTTTAGCAACCTCTGATAGGCATTCATAGCATCTCCAAATTTTCCTAATTTAACAAGAACATTACCTTTATTATACAATGCATTGGTTTCATTTGGATTAAGCTTCAGTGCTTTGTCAAAACAAGTTATAGCTTCTTCGGATTTTCCTACGCCTAACAAGGAGGTACCTTAGTGAGAGAAGATCTCCTATATTCACTTTCAAACTTTTCTAAGTCTGGCTGTGAATAAATAGACCATCCACGATGTCTTTGTACACCATGCCTTTAAAAATAAGTATGGGGGTGTTGGATTGTCGGCTATAAGGTAATAAGTGCCAGTCCCTAAGCGATGCAAAAAGAGGGAATAAAAGATCGATTTAAGGATCTAGTTGTTAATTCAGTAAACAAATACTTCGATAATAGGATCTATGAAGAGATGATGCAAGAGCATAGTCCAGAAGAGCTAAGAAAGATGGTTAGAGACATGAGTTTTGGTGTATTCTATTAGCTATTTTCTATTTTAAACTGAACCGTTAAAGCCTCAGCGATATTCCTTTTTACCGTTAGCCCGATTGATTGTGTTGATTTTATGATATTATAATATACATAAATAAGCTAATGCAATGATGATATTTAACGCCTAGGAGAATAGTAAGGTTAGTACCCTCTGCTCCAGGAAAGTTGATTACCAAATTAGCCATACATATAGTTACAAAGAGATTTTTAATCAGTTTTGTTTGCAATATGGAAACTCAGGTCCAATGTCGACATAAATTTGGATAAGGAAGAGATGGTTTAGTATAGTGTCTAAATTGAGCTCATTTCGATACCAGACTGATATAGAAAATTCCAAGGAATAGCGTACTATTTTCACACAATAACACAAGATAACAAAAGCTAAATCATTGTAGCTATAATTGATTCAGGGGACAATGGATAGAAAGCAAAAAGAGGCTCTTATCGTAGCTTTAGCTGAAAAAGGGAAGACTTATAGAGAGATTGCAAAAGAGGCAGGTGTGTCTCCAAATACGATTAAAGCAGTTTTGAATAAGGCAGGAATAGACGAATCTACCTCAATATCCTCTAGAGCATTTGGGCTTTTTTCAGAAAGGAAAACCCCTTTAGAGGTAGCCATAAAATTGAATCGCGAAGCGAATGAAGTGATTCGTCTTCATCAAGAATACTTTATGCTTTTAGGATGCACCGAATTCACTAAGGTTTATCTTCAGATCAAAGATAATCCTTGGCCTTATGTGAATCTTGTGAAACTAGTTCAAAATGCAGAAATGTGCGATACTGAAGTATTAGAGCTGCTCAAGATCGCAAACGGATATCTTCCTCGAGTTAGATTAGAATTCGACAGACTCAAAGAGGAAAAGAATTCGTTGGAAGCTCAAATGAACTCTTGGAAAGCAGAATTAACCAATACAGTCCAAATTTATCAACAATTCTGCGACCGAATTTTGGGATTAAAAAAGAGAGAAGATGAGCTTCAATTGTCTATTAACGAATTGGAAGCCAAAGAAGCAGAATTAAATGAGTCATCATCTCAGACATTAGATGTACCTCATACAGTATAGAGAGTAGCTATATAGCACTGCCTCATAGATGCTACTTATTTTCATTATCGGCTATTTATTTATGTACTACTGATGAAATTCCGATCCTTGTTTAACCTTGGGGTACGCATCCAATCCATCCGTAGTTTGAATACGGTTAGTACATTGAATATGACATGTATATTGCATAGTTTATCGAATAGGAATAAGCAAGTGCCTCGATCAGTACAGGTATCAACTAGATAGTAACGCATTGGTATGTAGGTCAAAATAAAGGTTTCAAACGATTTAAAACTCCTTTAAAAAAAAGCAAGTCGCAGGTTTGTTCACGCTAGATCCTGCTAGGGCATCATCTTCTTGTCCTTCTTATACGATCTTTTGAGCCAAATCGGTGTAATAATTGTGGTAAGAGCGACCATGATTATGACCGTAGTATATGTATCAGAAGATAATACTCCGGCTGATACACCTACACCTGCCACGATAAGTCCCACCTCGCCTCGTGAGATCATTCCAATTCCGACCCTGAACGCTTTCGTCTTGTCTTTCAAAAATATTATCGAGGGAAGTCCACATCCGACAACTTTTGTCCCTACAGCAATGGCTATTACTATCCCTGAGAGAGTTCTCAACTTGAGCTATGTTGATAATAACAAGATATTATTATTATTATATCATACCGCTATCACATTGAAGAACTTATGACTACATATTCTACATGAATGTAGCATCAATTATATGATTTGGGTACGAATAAGACCTTCTTTAGCCAAGTTGTTCAGATAATTATGTGATTGAGAAATTAAGTACTGGATGTCTCTACTAACAGTTGATCATCAACTCCCAATTCCTTGGCGATTTCGTAGCCTTTCATGCCCTTGGTAAGAAGCATCAAAACATCCTCTCTTCTTTCCTTTATTTGCATTTTGTTATGTGGTACTGGTTTAAGCAATCGATATTGCAGTTATTGCATTTATTTACATTCGTACTGATAAATATATTGCAAATATCTTGAACGTCATCGCTAATAGATATGGAGAAAAAGAGCTTGATCATTGGTGGTATTATAGGTAGTTTCGTTGGTTATTTTATGGTGGTATTATAGGTAGTTTCGTTGGTTATTTTAGGGTGCAGATACCTTAAAAGAATCTTCACCCGCTGCAATACTTGGTATCGAAACGATTATGTTAACAGGAGACAACGAAAAAACTGCTAATGCAGTGGCAAAGAAGGTAGGCATTAACAGAGTTATTGCAAATGTCTTACCACAAGAAAAAGCAGCTGTCATTAAGGAACTTCAGTCAAAAGAAAATAAGGTAGTTGCAATGGTTGGAGATGGAATTAATGATGCTCCAGCTTTAGCACAAGCTGACATTGGAATAGCTATTGGCAGCGGTTCAGATATAGCGAAAGAAACCGGCGGAATAATCCTCATAAAAGATGACATAATGGATGTGGCAAGAGCAATCAAACTAAGTAGAGCAACTATGAGAAAGATAAGGCAGAACCTGTTCTGGGCACTGATCTATAATTCTGGAGGAATTCCAATAGCAGCATTAGGGTTGATAAGTCCAATATTTGCAGCCGTAGCAATGGCTCTAAGTTCGATATCAGTCATTGCGAATTCCTCTCTTCTCAAGAGATTGAAGATCAGTTGATACCAGACTTCAATACATATATTCTTAGTATATTTTTGACTTCTATTGTATTTTAAATCGAACGAAGTCTCAGACAGTTCTAGAAACAATTTATGACATAAGAACTTATCAGACTAGACTTGTAGGCTTGTATGCTCTAAATCGACAGGATTATTTTTGAAATCATCACATTCATCTGGCGTATATCCAGCATTTTTACAAGCATGTTCCCATGCTGCATTGTATCGATCACTTGTTAGAGTTACATTCATCAGCTTTCCCTTGATCATAGACTGGACTTATCACCTGAACGTAGTTCCCTGAAGCTTTGGTATAGCTAGTACGTACCTTGACTAATCTTATATTGCATCTTCTCCTATCCTTAAAGGAGCACCTGAGTTCTTCTGAGTTGTTGCTATGTCTGCTGCATGCGAAATATCTGCAACAAATATTTTTCCTCCCTGCGGTTCATCGCTTAGCCTTTCTCTGAGCTTTGATATTATTCGTTCGACCTGGTCATCTTTAACGACCACCTCCACTTTAGTCCTCGAGATGTATTCTGGCTTCGCCTGCGTCGGATGTTCAGCCGCAACAACGGGGTCTACTTTCACCTTACCACTTCCTTCTATTCCATAATAACTCATTCCTTCAACATTTAGAGTTATTATTCATCATGTACATCTCGCAACCTACCGTTAGGTATTATTATTTCAAGCTTTTTCATGATAGTGTTAAAAAAAGTCGGTTGATATAAGCTTTTTAATTTGAGTTCTTGTCTATGTGTCATTTCCACTAGATGTATCCACCGCAATACATCTATCAGTTTATGTTGCAATCTACAATGAAGACATATATCTTAATGGTAAAGTAATTGTCAATCGGTTACACCGCAGATGGAGGTCCTATCTCCCGTTCTTGGTAGTCGCCAGCGTAACATTTTCTGGAGGCGAGGAAATCGGGAGTTGTAATACACGGTAAACCATTAGAAACCCTATTTCATCAATGTCTACATCCTTAGATCTTAATTTCAGATCTTGCGGCATCGTTAATTAAGAATTATGAGAAAACATGGTTGAAATAAGAAGTAAGAAATCTGATGGATTTATTCTAGCTAATTATGAATTTATGGTTTAAGACCCTTTTGACGATAGATCACATAGTTAGGACGACATTAATATTGTAGCTGCCCTATTTTGCTTTTTTCTTAACTCACATGAATAACAGTCTTTGCATGATCAGTCATCCCTTTATACTAATATCAATTATACATGAAAGGATCTGATCGTTATTGATTTTGAATGATACAGTGCGGCAGGCATTAACCGCGGGCCATCTCGCTCATCTTGTGACACTGAACAAGGATGGGAGTCCTCAGGTCTCTATCGTCTGGGTTGGCCTTGATGACGATGAAATTGTCTGTGCTCACCTGAACCTATACCAAAAATTGAAGAATATACAACGCGATGCCCGGGTTGCACTCTCAATGGTGACGGGCGGCAAAACTGATGGACTAGATAATTATCTTGTGATTAATGGTCGTGCCAGAATTACCGAGGGTGGTGCCCCCGAATTGGTGAACCAACTAGCCCAGATCTATATCGCCCCAGGCACAACGTTCGCTCCTGATGGAGCGCCACAGGGATACATTACCCGCATTACTGCTGAAAGTATTCATGGCATTGGACCATGGAGTCAGTGATAAAGAGGATGGCAAATGCCGGTTGAGGGGTGCACTTACCTTACTACTTATACAGATAGGTTACATTTTTGAATGCACATGTCACACAGATTTCGTCACTACCCTACTCCGATAAAGGTTTGGATTTTATTCCTGTCATACCTATATTGATCCGATATGGCCCAGAACAGTATCCATCAAGGCTATTGACCTCATATTATAAGGAGATCCTAACCTATCAATTGGAGTATGCAGTTGATGAATTCTTTATTCTTATCGATAGTCTAGGGCC
>JAATVR010000419.1 GCA_014523665.1 Nitrososphaerales archaeon TH526 | reverse complement strand
TCAAGATGTCCCTGCTGTGGTACGGCTTTAAGAATAAAAACACATGATTCAAAATTAAGAAGAAGACTCTTAAGTAAAACAAACCCTAGTTCTTGATATTGCATTCTGAAAATTTATCTTAACTGGAACTTGAGGAAACTTAGGTGTGTAGAATTGCAGAGAATCGAGAATTATCAAGAGGTAGACTGTCGACTGGTTATTCTCATGAGCTTACTAGCACTTGCGTCCCTTAAGCTGATTATCTAAGCATTAGCAATAGAATTAGCAGTTTGGTAGTTGGACCTGAAGATTCTAAAGTGACAACAGCATATAGATAGAAAAGAACGATTCATTGTAATTAGTAACCAATTAAGCATTTAGCTCTCGCATTGATTGGATATAGCCAAACTAATTTTAAGACACCCCTCTATTTAAAATGGATAACCAAATGATCTATTTCACAGGTTCTTGCACTGTAATGTTATTCGGTTTCTGCGGGATCTTCATTATAATAAGAGAGGCTAAGGAAAATCTATACTATTAGGTGAAAGGGAATTATCGTACTATGAGAGCCTTAAAGGCAGAATAACCAGAAATATTATAACAATTTCAAACCATTCGACATAAAAAAGAATAATTGGGGATATATGGCATTTATCCCATTGCCGATTCACATGAAAGTCTTGTCGATATGCTTCTGCTAAAGGAAAAAATACAATAAAGTTTATCACAGACCTCCATTTTAAGAAATAGTTAAAGGATATCCATTGAATATTGACGAGACAGACGTACAGATATTAAAAAAAGTTCTTCTTGATGCGAGACTTTCATATAGAAACATAGCCGAACAAATAGGGGTTTCTGCTCCTACTGTACTTTCTCGAATAAATAGACTCCAAGCCCAGCAAATAATCAAATCCTATTCTGCTATAGTCGATCATGAGAAATTAGGGTACGATTTGACAGCAATAATAGAAGTTACAGCGCACAAAGGAAAAATAATAGAAGTCGAAAGAGCAATTTCTAAATTTCCAAACGTGTGTGCAGTATACGACATCACAGGACTCACAGATATGATAATTGTAGCCAAGTTTCGAAATCGCAAAGAACTCAGCCAATTTGTCAAAAGAGAGTTAGCCCTTCCTGCTATTGAAAGAACAAATAGTCATATGGTTCTTATCACCATAAAAGAAGATTTTCGATTTCTGTAGTACATTTTCTTCAGCAAACATCATCACTAAATGTGTATCCTAACTGTGAGTATTATTAGAAGCTCTTTCTGACGTTACTTTGAAACAGTATATTATGTACGAGACTATGTAGCAGACCATTAATGGTTACACATGCCATATAATACCGATTTGAATAATAATATTGTCGTTACACCTGTCCAACTAAAAAAAAGTCGTCATAAAAGCAATGAATCAACATAGCGCTACCGAATAGGGTAGACCGGCAGCTCCGACAGGTACGCTCGATGTAACAGCAATCTGAAACATCAAATGAATGAGAACTTAAACAGAATTTGTGAACGAATTCCCAAAGGAACCTGTATACACACAGGCGATATGCTATTCGCGGTACTAATAAGCAGACATAACTAGTGACAATCAATACCACGACTTCATAAACCGCCAACTTATAGTCAGAGAAATTTGGAGACATCAGTTACTTATTACCTAAACCTAGATAAGAGCTCTACTAAATTTTAACAGACTAATTATGCGCTGTTACAGCAGCTTCAATATGCTTTTCCATAGAATCCTTTATAGTATTCGAGACGACTGGTAGAATTCTAGGATCGTCTATGGCTGGTAGTATATAATCCCTGCTTAGATGCTCTCTGTCTACCAGCCCTGAAATAGCCCTTGCTATAGCTATCATGAGATCTTCTGTAAGAGTGCATATTCGTAAGTCTAACAATGCACGGAGTACAGATGGAAATACTGCAGCATTGTTTATTTGATTGGCAAAATCGGACCGACCCGTGGCAACAATCTCTGCACCGGCTAGTATCGCTGCAGGAGGAAGGATTTCGGGGTTAGGGTTGCTGAGTGCAAATACTATTGGATTCCTATTCATGGATCTTATCATTCCCTCGTCTATCAGATTCGCCTTTCCTGACACTCCAATAAATAAATCTGCTCCTTCAATGACGTCGCCCATACTTTCTCCTTTAAGGTGCTTTACATTTGTACGTAGAGCCATTTCTCTCTTGTATTTACTTGCAGTAGGAAAATCAAACCTATCAGCATGAAGTGGTCCTCTGCTATCTGTTACTATTATGTTGGAACATCCAACTTCAGTTAATAACCTGAATATCCCATATCCTGCAGATCCAGCACCTGCAATGACTATCTTTAGCCGATCTATTTTCTTCTCTTTATTGACAAGTTTAAGTGCGTTAAATAAGGCTGCTAATGTAATGATAGATGTGCCATGCTGGTCGTCGTGAAAAACTGGAATGGATAACACTTTTTGTAATCTTTCTACTATTTCAAGCACTTTTGGAGATTCAATATCTTCAACATTAATAGCTCCAAATGTTGGTTCCACTGTTTTAATAAATGTAATTATTTCTTCCTTATTTGTAGAATTTATACATAGAGGAAATGCATTTATCCCCCCCAACAACTTGAACAAGACTGATTTTCCTTCTATGATGGGAAGAGCTCCTTCCGGTCCAATATTCCCTAACCCAAGTACTCTAGTACCGTCACATACTATTGCAACATTATTCCACTTCGAAGTATAATCATACACTAGCTGTTTGTTATCTCGAATTTTCTCTGCAACGTATGCAACACCGGGTGTATAAATAAGTTCTAGCGTCCTGGAACTATTATCTCCCTTGCTTTCCTCTCCACCGTTTACATCATTTCCTTGAAAAGTTTCATCTAAACCTGCAGTAATTTTACTTTGAATTTCAATTTTTCCCTTTAAAATTCGGTGAAGGGTAATGGCGTTTTCTTCAAGTTTCAAGTAACAACTCGTTATGGGAGAAGCAGCTTGCGTATATAGGTTTCTATTGATACCCAGGACG
>JAATVR010000418.1 GCA_014523665.1 Nitrososphaerales archaeon TH526 | reverse complement strand
TCAGTATTATTTGGCATCTCATTAATGCAAGTATTTGTAATGGCATTCGCAATCCTATTGTACGACTGTTCGGCTTCGTCTAGGAGTAATTTCTCATCCTCATTCTCACTGTATCTATATTGGCTTGAATTTTGACTAATTGATGACTGCGACAATATTTGTTCCACTGAAAAGTGAGAAGGCATGTTATAATACAAGGCCTGGAACTTTCCAGGATGTTTTCTTGATGATTCGAATAAAGAAGCAAGAGCTAATCTTAACATCCTTCTAGGATTTGACATGATACTTTCAATTTCTTGTTTAGTATGAAAAAAATACTGGAGATGAACTGCTGTCTAGTCTGGTCCTATGATTCCTTCTTTCAGTCATTGTTGACCTGGAGAGAGGTCTTTAGCACAACCGATACAGTGTTGACCTTCAGCCTCTTGGCTTTGAGCATTTTCTGCCGTGATGTTTGCATCCCAACCAGGGCTCTTGAGCTCTTCTCCTAGAGTAAGTCCGGAAGTGTCTTGACCTTTCGTCAGATTTGTCGCATACACTGATTCAATGCTTAGTATTGCTATGCTGGCAGCGAATGTCAGAAGGGTTGTTAGAATTAATATGGTAACCGATGCTGTCGGTTGTACTAACATCAAGGACCGCTACAAGACGATTATATAAAAATATGAATCCGAAGCTCGCCGCTACTTGATTAGTTTTCTTCATGTGACCATGGCAGCTGCTTTATACGACCGAATGGCTATCTAATAAAGCTGGTTTACTTATTAGGCGAAAAACAGTCACAAAATCACCGCAACAGTCCAAATACTTTAATGGACAACATGTAAAGCATTATGAGAAGGTTAATTCGGTCCATCCGGTGCATCATTTCTGTTAGGACAGTCGGCCCTTTCTTAGTTAAGGAAGGTAAGAAGAATGATTAACTCTAGTTATGACGATAACTACGATAGTTTAGACGTGCCTTCTGCTCCCTATAGTGACAGTATCCACGAACCGGAAACCTTCCACGATTACATCACTTTTATAAAACTTGGGAACCAGATCAAAGATAATCTAGTAAAACACACAGAAAGAGAAACCACTGTATTCTTGCTTTCTGCTTTACGCAGTATTATCATCGAACAGACTGAAGCCCAGTTATTAGATAAGGATACGGCCTTCCATATTTATAATGGGGTAAAAGACCAGGCAGAAAGGAAAGGATGGATAGAATGGAATGAATAGCGGCAGCGGTACTTCAAAAGTTATAGTGGTAGCTATAGAGGAGATGGCTTGGACAAATACTGGATCTACTCGTGGTGGTCGATGACTACGATTATGTCTTATTAACCCGTCGTCTTACTTGGATCCTAATACCCTGCAAGTTAAGATGTTTACGCCAACCGCAAGCGATATCATGAGGCAGAGACTGATATTTACCATCTAGGAGCGATATTGGTATAATGGCTCTGAGTCGTAGAGCATTCTTCATCTGTTCCGGGATATTTCGTCTAAGGTTCACTCGATATCATTTTATACGAATGTTTCAGGCGGGTCTGTTACGTAAGCAGTATTGTAATGCAGGGCATCGGAGCAAATGGTGTATTGATAGCGCACTTAAAATATAACCCTTCTGAAGTTGTCATATGAAAAAAAGTAGTGGCCTCATCTACGATATTACAAACATTGGTAACATCATTGCTCTGCAGGTATTGCCTTCAACTAATACGACTACAACTTCAGCTAGGTCCACAACTGCGAATTTAACATCGACAATGCCTGGAGTTGGTTAATGCTAGGACATTCAACGACACCATAAATGCATCAACTGAGTCATGATGACTCGTTGCTTCCTTACCCAGGGTACCCTCACCATTCTCTACTGCAGTCCTTAACGCAGTGATTAGCTTGCCACGCTTTGACTCATCTTTTTTAATTGTCACGTTACTGGCGAGTGACAACGACACTGACATTCACTGGATCCAGATGCCACGCTCCAACATAGCATTAATGAATTGGGTGCTAAAAAGACTGAATTGCAGAAGACTGTCAATGAGCTCCATCAGCACTTAGCAGAAATTCAGGAGAATAGTTTATACAACGATAATCTGAATCTAGAAGTCAAACAAGATGGCTTATCTCTGTCAGGCGGAGGCAGTAGTACAATTCTCGATACTGCGGAGTTGTCTCATGCCCATCTAGCTATAGATGATATCACGTTTCAAGAATAGAGCCAAAAGAGAAGAGCAGTGAAAGCAGTATTTGATTGTATAGATACATTCTTCTGCGGGCGCAATGGAAATATCCATATGGTCTCCTCACTTCACTCGAATACCTTCTTAAAGTGCCGGCTATCCTGTTTACTTCATCTGATGTATCTACGATTTTTGCTATTGCAATGGCTTCTCGTACGTCCTTAGTATGTTCCCATACATATTGGATGATTGCCTG
>JAATVR010000417.1 GCA_014523665.1 Nitrososphaerales archaeon TH526 | reverse complement strand
CATTAAGATTTTTATCTACAGTACCATTACTTGTCATCTTACGCCCTTTTGGCGATTGAGTTGAATTGATAGTTTTGGCGATCTCGTGCAAATCATTTACAGTGATTCCTGCGGTGATGAGATCAGATGCTATCTTCCATCCATCATTAATACCATGAGATCCAAGCCAGTTGATGATCTCTTCTTCAATTTCGCTTTGTTTTATAGGATCTTCTGTGTCAGTATCAGGGGAAGTAGAAGTAGAAGTAGAACTAGAAGGAATATTGAGGGTTCGCCGGGATGCAGAAGACGGATCAGGATTCTGAACATTATCTCTTAATCTAGTAAGATGCGACCATTGTGCAGGAGTTATACCTCGTTCCCCATTTAGCTTCGGTACTAAAGATCTCCACTCTTGAATGGATTCCGACAATTGTGTTACTGATCTGCTGGCCGCTGCTGCAGGATTATTCAACTCATGGGCAAGACCAGCAGCCAGTCCACCAAGTGCAATGAGCTTTTGATTATGTTGTAACACTGTCTCTAATGTCTTAAGAAGCTGTGCCATTGAATGCAGAATTTGCCTAGTCAAAGAAGGTGAACTGTATACCATTCGCCAGAATTCGTCTTTACCCCATCTGACTAGGCGACTATTTTCAGCAGCAAAAGCAGCACATTTATGATCCGACCATCCAAGAATGATCGGAAGCTCTCCAAAATGGTCTCCAGCATCGTAGGTGGAGAGAACGGATTCCTTGACCCCATCTCTTAGTATGACCTCGACCTTCCCTTCTACAACTACGTAAAAAGTATCATGTTCGCCTTCGGCCAGTATCTTATCGCCTCTGTTAAACCATACCTCTTGCCCTTTTTCTAAAGAATTTAACTCCTTTTCGTTTAGCTCCGAGAAGAGCCGTATTTGATGAAGTAGCGCTTCTTGATCATGAGTAATGTTGCTGCCGCTAGTACTGATGGTCATACCCTGCTATTAATATCAGTAATTTCTTGGTTATTAGCATTTTCATCTGTTTGTTATAAGATCAAAGTTAACGCAATCTATCATTTGACATCATTTGACGCTCTTTAAATATTGATATATTAGTTGAACAGCTAAAGATCCTTCCCCAACACCTGTAGCCACTCTTTTCGTAGAACCATGACGTACATCTCCAGCGGCGAAAATACCCGGCACATTTGTCTCAAGTAAAAGTGGGGACCGTTCTAGGTACCAGCCTTTAGGACTTTTACGTTCATCATGAATTAAATCCTGGCCAGTCAAAATGAAACCGTTTTCATCTCGTTCCACGAATCCAGCGAGAGCCTCCGTATGCGGTACGGCGCCAATAAATATGTAGAGCATGGAACAGTCCACTGTGTGCTGCTCTCCTGTTTGGGTATTCATTATAGTAACTAATTGTAGCCGATTTTCGCCCTGTACTTCCACAACTTTAGAGTTCAATAATACTTTTATGTTAGATATCTTGTTTATTTGATTAACAAGATAGTGTGACATACTTTTGGTTAAAGAATCTCCACGAACTACAAGTGTTACTGTTTTAGCATATCTAGAAAAATGAATTGCCGCTTGTCCTGCAGAGTTTGCTCCCCCAATCATATAGACATCTTCATCCTGAGATGACAACGCTTCAACCATGGAAGTACCGTAATACACGCCAGCTCCGGTCAGTTTATCAATTCCCTTTATATCTTCTAACTTGCGGTACGATACTCCGCATGCAATAAGAAGGGCATGGCAACTTATCTCCTTCCCATCTTTCAAATGAACAATTCTATATGGACCGTCGATTCGTATACCAATAACTTCCTGTGGGGTTAGAATCTCGACGCCGAATCGGATTGCTTGTACAACGGCCCGTCTAGCGAGATTGCTGCCAGTCAGACCAGAAGGAAAACCGAGATAATTTTCAATATTAGAGCTCATGGCTGCCTGTCCGCCAGGTGCGTGTCTTTCAATCAGCAAAGTGCTGAGACCCTCTGATGCGCCATATACTGCTGCTGCCAATCCTGCTGGTCCCGCTCCTATTATTATCAAATCATAGAACGGCATCTGTGCTTGAGTCTTCAGGCCGATTTTTTCTGCAAGTTTTGAATTGGGTGGCTCGTCCATATATGAGCCATCAGGAAAAATGACAAGTGGCAGTTTTAAGGAAGAAAGTAAAGGTGATCGAATTAAGGACGAAGTATTATCAGTATTGTTTTCAGGCTGGTTGGGAGTAATATTTGAAAAGGAGCCGGTTGAAATTTGACCAGATCCCTCTTCTTTGCTAGTCGAAGTGACAAGTGAAACCAAACGGCGACCTTCATCAGATTCTATATCTAGCCATTGATAAGGTATGCCATTTCTCGCCAGAAAGTGTTTTACTTCATACGATCTTGGCGACCATCTCATTCCTATGACTTTGATGCCCTCATATGGTGGCTTAAAAGTAGCCCACCAATCGTCCAGTAGGTCATCGAGTACTGGATACAAATGTTCCTCAGGAGGGTCCCATGGTTTCATTAAATAGTAATCAATTTTGGCTTTGTTGATAGATCTTATCGCGGCCTCAGTGTCCGCATATGCCGTAAGTAACACGCGCTTAGCTTCTGGAAAAATCTGTATAGACTGCTCCAGTAATTCCACTCCAGACATCTGGGGCATCCGCTGATCTACCAAGAGCAATGCCACAATCTCATTTCGTATCTTCAATTGCTTCACTAATGCAAGAGCTTTTTGACCAGATCCAGCTTTAAGAATACGAAAGCGTTTGCCATATTGATGTCTTAGATCCCGTTCAATAGCCTGAACCACTTGTGGATCATCATCCACTGTAAGCAAAATAGGTCTCATACGCCTAAATCGATGCCTCTTTCCATATTATTATTTTTAGTCCCATTTAAATTACTTTTAATCCATGTTTTCCCTTAATTCATCCTTTACCATTGCAATAAATAGATGATAGCTACGATCTTCAATAAGGTGTTTCCACTACTAAGACTTGGAGAACCAGTGCTTCGTGTTATCGATTTGGGGCTTGAACTAGAATATTATCAAAAGTTCAATTTGAAACCAACAAGAAGATTTCAGGGAAAGGATGGGCATGAGATGATCGAGCTTGCATTTGACGTGAATGAATATGCAGTTCCTCAAAATAATAATCATCCTATCCTGACACTTATGCACGATCCTGAGGCGATTAGACCACATCCCAGGTCAGCAGGTTTATTTCATTTTGCATTTCTCACTCCTGATAGGAATAGTCTTGCTACCACGTTTGTGTCTCTAGAAAACCAAGGAATTCAGTTCGCCGGATTTGCTGACCATAAAGTCAGTGAATCGCTGTATCTCCACGACCCGGAAGACAATGGCATAGAGGTCTATTGTGATAGGCCTAGAAAAGAATGGCAATTTGACGAGAATGGACATATCCAAATGGATACAATTGCGCTTGATTTTCAGTCATTACTTTCTGAATTAAATCAAAACGATGATATGATAACGAAAGGGCCAACACCTAAAAACTTAAGACCCTTTCCACGAGGTGCAACAATTGGACATATCCATCTGAAGGTTAACAATCTTGCTATCTCAACTAGGTTCTATCGCGAAATTCTAGGATTAGAGTTGATGCAAGCCATACATGGAGCTTCATTTCTTTCATTAGAGGGATACCATCATCGTTTAGCAATTAATACTTGGTTAAGTCGTGAGGGGATTTCGCTCAAGGGTGAGGAAGCAGGACTCGAGAATTTCACCATTTATTTTTCTGACGAACAATTTTACAGAGACCTTTTAGCAAGGGTTCCCCAATCATCTTTTTACAGAGTAAGCTCAAATAAGATCATGGTCACAGATCCAGATGGTATAAGAATGACGCTCACATATAGTGGTCGATGATCAACTACTCAAGTTAGACTATTCAGGAATATTTGGTTTAGAAAGCTGCTTCCCATTTTTATTAGTAGACATCACCTAGCATAAAATTCTACTTTCTATCTTCCAGAACCTCCTTAACTAGACTCGCTCTCAGTAAATATCCACTAAGAGATTTCTCCGATCACAAAATAGGACGAATAGATCGTCGTGGCTGGTTGCGGCTCAGAAGTAGCCGTGCCTGCTAGGGATAGCCATAACAAAAAAACGTATCATCCGCACTGTGCCAAGCGAATTAATTTAATGTGAGATAGGTTATAGATATAGATGGATAGTGGCAGTGGAACATTTGAGCGTCAAAGTGGAACAAAGATTACAATGGCGTCGCGATAAGATAAGAGAGTATTCCATTAAAGGTTATACCCAGAGAGATTTAGCCGCGGAACTACAGGTTCCATTAACAGATGTTAACAGGGATTTGAAGTATCTTAAATTGAAAGAACAACAGAACAAGTGATTGAAACTGCAAATATGAAAAAAATTGAAATAATTTTATCACATGGAATGTTGCCAAATGTCCATAACGTTTTGAAAGATCTAAACGTTGGAGGAATGAGTCACTATGAAATAGAAGGAAGTGGGAAGATCCTGGCGTTGCTGCTACACACCCCAGACAAGCCTCACCAGAGTACATAGGAAGAACTAAGGTAGAGGTAGTTATCAAAAATGAGCAAGTTGAAGAATTAATATCAAAGCTTAGAGAAAAACTACGTGGGGAGCAAGGGGGAAAGATATTCGTTCAAGTTGTTCGTGATGCAGTGGATATTCCGACCAACAAGAGAGGAGAAGGTGTAATCTAAGTCAAGGCGAGCCAGTTAGTTAACGGCCAATTGTCATTGTGAATTTGCTGGGTTACGAAGTGTTGTATTTCATCCCTGTACACTGATCACGTCAGGAAATCTTAATTGAAAACATGTTGTACCTAACAAGCCCATAAATCCTTAGAATTCCAGTTAATTAACATCACTGTGTAGTTAGCTATAGTTAATTTATTGAAAGTTTCTCAGGAATTATTAACGTTGCTTTATCAGATTGACTCTTGGTGCATAAATGGGCATTCAGCCGACTTTACTTATATTACGTTGAAGCTATACTACTGTACTTGTATTATTTAATACGACTTATGTCTGATACATGCATTGAGAATATTGAAATTGAATTGATATTGGGCCTCAAAATTGTGTCATATTTGATTTAAAGTCTATTGGGCCCACTTTAAAGTGGGTTCAAGAGATTTAGTATCTTCACAGAAAGTCAGTCAACAATAGCATTAACTATATTACGAAGATCTGTGGATTTAGTCAATCCGGATTACAACAGGAAGAATCGTGACGTCTTGTATGCATCAATAACGGAAAAAACAGCAGTAATTGCATCTTCTACTGAGCTGTCGTCGGCGACATCTAGCTGAATTAATTTCAAAGGCAGTCTTTCAGCATCAGCTATCGTTTGGAGACTTGCAGATTTATTGATATTACGCGCTGAAGCATACGTATAAAACCCACTTTTTGCTAATAATAGTGAAGTTGCATAACCTATTCCACTCGAGCTACCGGTAACAACGGCAGCTTTTTGCCTATCCCTCTCGTTCATACCCCCATTATGGCAGAATGGAAGGTTTTATGTGTTATCAAGGTCAAATGATACTCTTAGAATCGTTCCTGATGTAGCATTAACACAAAGTCGGTCTTTTGTATACAAGTGATCTGATGACAAATTTGACTAACGGCAAGTCAATATATCAAGAGCTCCCCTATAATTTATGGTCAGTACACGAATAATCAAACTGTATCTAACCAATCGAGCAGCGTAATCGTACAAGCAAGCGAAAGCAGCATTACCGCAATTCCTGTAGTCCTGAGAGAGCTTTGTTCACTGGATGACAGAATAACATATAATCAAACTAGTCAAACTACGGTTTCTCAACTTCTTAATCAGCTTGACAAAATCCGTGAATCCGAATAGCAATATGTAATACCGCATTGATTGAACAGCGAGGACTTTATGCGTGATCTAAATGTCCAAACTGCCGGCAGTAATTATGAAACATATTATAAAAATGATACCGGGGTTAGTATGGTATGGTGTGTTTAGGGTATTTGAGAAAAACATGGATAAATGTAAATGCCTGTGGTGTTCTAAAGTGTTGGAAGGAGTCTTTTATGGATAAATCAGATACATGTATTTGCAGAAGAAAGGGATCTAAATTCTACCACAGAAATGGAAGCATAATTAGTAAGCTTGGCCTGTTTTCGAGTTAACAGCACCAAGTTTGCTCCTGCAAAGCTCTATATATCAGCTACATAAAAGGCGATAGTATATCCGACACAGTTAGGATAATATTGTATATTATGATTATCATCATTGTAATTGTTACCAGAATCAAATGGACCAAACATGGAAGAAAGGTAACAAAGAGAATAATTGTGGCTGACTCTATTTTCTTTTCTGCGTTAGCTACTATTTTTATCTTTGATTCATTTTACAATATTGGAGTTCAAATCTTATATCTTATTCCTTATTTAATTCTGTTCTTAGCCTGCGAACATATTTCTTATATGCATTCAAATCGGCTAATATCGTTCTGGAAAGATCCGAACTCTGGTTCTATTTATGTCAAGGGTGGAACACGCATCCATTATGCATACATTATAGGAACAGCATCACGCCTTATAATATCAGTCTTGTTTATTGGCGGTTTGTTTGCATCTAGTCGAGAAGGAATAATACATGTTGATAATTCTGCATCAGTACTTGCAACCATGGCGTTTGATTTGCTATTAATGATTTGTTTCGGCTTGTTAATAGGAATAAATAGAAGAGTACTTATTCGATACAATTTGATTAAAGAAGGAAAAGAAGAGATCTCAGAAAGGTAGATATACGGTGCCTCTTGTCTCAATCCTAAATACTGTACTGATATGAGGATATTTGTATGACGCGGGGGGATTAAAAGAACTTTCTTTTGACTGGGAGGTCATTACCCGTTTAGTTATCTAATCAAGTCTGCTCTCGCATTCCGAAGGCCAATCCAAATATTTCATACACACTTTGTTATCACTCTTTCTCATTCTAGTTAGGAAACCCTATTTGAGACTCTCTTGCTAAAGATATCTCAGAGATACCTGTTTAACACCATCAAGGATGCAAAGTCTCACGAATTCCGAGAGTCTGCTAGAGGTCAGAAGGCAAGACCGTTCGTCTTTATTGGGATTTAGTCGCTTCCAACCTTCAAGGGAGGGTCTGTTTCTGAATTATACTTACGAATTATACAAGATCTATACGGAAGCCGAGATCCAAGCAGCGAAAGCATCTCCGTCATTTGAGAGAGTATAACTTAAAGTATCTAGGTCTTACCGGTAATGTCTTCCATGTAAAATATATTGACGGGGCCATAGAGAAACGTCATCATCACTCTTCGAAGCATTTCTTATACTCAGTCGGTCTAGTCCCTTGCTATGGTTCTTCTTCCTTCGGTGTCTGCATTCTCGAATTGAAGGTAGAAGCCGAATTTTTTGTAGATGCTGCAAATCCATCATTCGTATCAACGTAGAAGCAAGCAGTAAATGAGGACCCCAATTATGTCAAGCAGATAGCATTTTACAAACACAACTAACCATCGATCTATGATCTGCAGTTCTTACAGCAACAGATGTTTGTTATTCCTGTCCCCTTTCCCCTGTCAGAAAAGAGCATAAGAACATGTTGGCACACGCGAAGGAAATACTATAGTACAAGAATGGACAGTTGCACTTAGGACAGTGGTAGAGAATGGGAAGGAATGCTAGACAAATAAGCAACGAGTCATAATGACCTCATGGATACCTTTCAGATGTCTCTGTTGTTGTGGCACTCGTTTCATCCTTTTATACTCCCTAAAGCCTGATTCGACTTTGTTTTAGGAACAATCCAAACAATAAGTGCCCTATAATACTTTTCAATGGCGCTTCTGATGGTATGGATGCCCGGGACCCGTCATTTCTAACGGGTCTTTCTTCAAATCACACAGTCTTTGAGTTTGATCAACGTGGAATTGCAAATACAACAGCTGGTTCCAAACCTTACACTTATCAGCAACTAGCAAACGATACAGCTGGCTTGATGGATGTTCTGAAAATACCAAAAGCAGATGTTATGGGATATTCTCTTGGATCCTATTTAGCCCAACAACTTACAATGATGTATCCAGATAACGTCAACAGTCTTATACTTGTTGGCTCTTCATGTGGCGGAAAAGATCATACACCTAAACCACCTGAGTTTATAAAATTGCAATCTGAAATTGTAAACAAATCTCTAAATAATATTTCACTCACTACAGAGGAAATAAAATCGCTTGTAGCTGGCTCATTGGGATCAGGATGGATAAAACTGCATCCTGAATCTCTTGAAGGATTTGAAAACATTACATCATTACAACAAATGAAGCTTGGTTTGCCCCCTGAAATAGTGAACAATCAGAATAACGTAGGAAAGCATTGGGAGGACAATCCAAACTGGAGTGGTGTTTGTGATGAGCTTGCGAAATTGGCTATTCCCACGTTGGTCATAACTGGAACCGATGATAATATGTACCAGCCGCATGTGAATTCTTTACAGATTGTAGAAAAGATTCCAGGAGCTTGGCTTGTACAGATCAAAGATGCTGGTCATGCAGTAATGGATCAATATCCGGAAGAAATTGGTAAGATATTAAATACATTCCTATCGACTACAAATGTAAATAGCTGACCACCCACCTTACCATGGAACGTTTCATGTAAAAGTTTCATTGTCTTATCCAATAACTTGAGAAAATAAATTCATTTCTTTAACATCTGTTTGCCAAATTAGGTTTCTCGCATGAATATATAGAATAATGATGTTTACTAATCCACATCACTTTGTTTCTGAGAAGGGTTTATCATCATTTAGATACATATTATGATCATGATGTGCGTCAGACTTTAATTTAAGTCCAGTAGGCGACAGTTAACTACCATTAGTAGGGGGTTGAAAAAAAATGTCAAATTTGTTTCCCATACTAGCAAACCCTCTTTAATATTGGCCTTTTCATT
>JAATVR010000036.1 GCA_014523665.1 Nitrososphaerales archaeon TH526 | reverse complement strand
GAAAGATAACTTTCCGTAAACCGAGCCGATTGACACCATTTTAGCAGGATAGGTATCCTTCTCCGGTAGGGAAGTCTGTGCGTCGGTTTCAAGAAAGCCTAGCTCCTGCACCCACATCACACTGCGGGCAAGCGAGATCTTCACGTGGTAGGATCCGCCTTCGATTGACCGGCGCAGTAACGCTGCCATCATGCCCGCCGCAGCGAAATAGCCGGCCACGAGATCGCCCAAGTAGAAGACGGGCGAAAATCGGGGTTTGCCGGGCTCCCCTTCCTTCGCAGCAAAACCGGAAGCGACTTGCGCATTCTGGTCAAAGCCAGGACGTTCGGACCAAGGGCCTGAATGACCAAATGCGTTGATATCGCTACAGACCAGGCCGCGCTCACTCGCTTCAGCGAGTTCAGCCGGCAACAGCCCGAAGCGCGTATTCACGCCGGGACGATAACTGTTGGTGAAGATGTCCGCCCGCCTGATAAGCCGCTTCATCGTCTCCCGATCGGCGGTTTCACGCAGATCTAGATAAGCGCATTTTTTGCCTTCGTCTCCGCTGAGATGCTGGGCGAATGTGTCGGGATAGGCCGACGAACTGATATGAGAACATACGCGCCATATTCTGCGAGCGTACGGGCACTGCGAGGGCCTGCCAGAACGTGAGTGAAATCTAGAACGCGGATGCCTTGTAAAGGGGAGGTCGAGCCAGCGTCGAACAGCACGGGTGCGCTGTCGGCTATCTTCTCGATCTCAATAACTGGTGCCTCGCTTAGGGCAATGCCTTGCGGATGTGCAAGCCACTCCTCGCGACTGAAGGCACGGCATGCGGGGAGACCTGCCTTTGCCAACGCCTCTTCCAGGTCAGCAGAATCCCACTTCGCGACTTCGCGCGCAATGGATTTCTTGTTGTAACCACAATCAAAGATATTCAAATATCCCTTTAGCAACTTCGGATAGGGTGGCCCTTCCTTAATCATGACGTAGCGATCATGTCGGCAAAGAAACATGCCGTTAACGTCGACAAATTCTGCGCCGACATTGATCAGGCGGCCCTGCTGCTGAACGAAGTGCGTAGGATGCAGATAGTGCAGCGCATCAATGATATCGATTGAGATATTTGTCTGTTGACCTGTGCGAGCATGCCAGATGGCGGCGGCTGCTATGCTGATTAGTAGCCGAGCCATCCCCGACGCCTCGCAGAGGTGGTGCGGTGAACGGATAACGGGGTCAGCGCCATCTATTACAGCGTCGCCGGGGAAATGTGTCACAAGGGCGAGACGATCGATGAGGGAGGCTAGTGGTTTAAGGTCTCCTGAAGAGAGTCGTTGCATCTCGGTCGTTCGTTTCGTGCCAGTCGTCATTTTCAAGCATCCTTATTATGCAGGCACATCCTTTGGAAATCTGAAATCCCGTCATTCATACGACTGTGATCCTGCAATGTACCAACTTTCACTGGGTCTCTAATCATAGGTTATAATCACATGCTTTCATATAGCTTTAGAGTCTCTATGACTGCATCTGTTGTTGCTAGGGCAATGGCTTCTTTTTTGTTCCCTTGCCCTTCCAGGGTAAGTTGAGATTAGATTTAGATTTAGAGACACGTCTGGATCATATAGTGAATGAAATTTAAAGCTTCAAAGATTAAAACATAATATGCTTCAAGGGCACTGGACGGATTCAAGTCCACTACAAGATATTGAATACCAGCATCTTGAAGGAATTCCCTTTGACTTAACACCAATTTTCAGACTATACACTATTCAGGCTTATATCAAATTCCAAAATTGTTCCAAGCTGCTTATTTGTCAATTAGTTATTCAGGACAATGTAAAATGTAATACTTGTACTAACAGATTTAAAATGAACAGATAATACTTCAAATTCATGGACTATTGCTTGTACCATGACCATAATGATAATTGTTAGATGTCCCTTGTTGGAATGGGTTTAAACGGCAATCTACTTTATTAAGATTAGTCGAACGGTTTTTAGGAATCATTTGCTATTAACATGTTCAAAACCACTACTTTCAGTTCTTCTGAGCTACTAAATTAGTTATGTGATCGATCCTTACCCTGGGTGTCATTTCATAATTGATTACTCTACGTATGAGACTTGTTGCTTATTGATTAAACATGCTATCTATATACTTACCTAAAAATTGTTTATTCTGGCTTAAGAGGTGATAATCACTATACTTTTGATCTCTTGTATACTTATAAACTATATTAAATATATTATTGCTAGTATGCAGAAAATAACTCCATGTTTGTGGTTCGATGATAAGGCAGAGGAGGCAGCAAAGTTTTATGCTTCCATTTTCAAAAATTCAAAGATTGGCGACGTTACCCATTATGGAAAAGAAGGATACGAGATTCACGGAAGGGAAGAGGGAACAGTGTTGACTGTGGATTTTGAAATTGAAGGACAAAAATTTGTGGCTCTAAACGGCGGCCCGATATTTAAGTTCAACGAAGCCATTTCATTCCAGGTTCATTGCGAGACTCAAGAAGAAGTGGACTATTATTGGGAGAAACTTTCAGAAGGTGGCGATGAAAAAGCGCAGCAGTGCGGATGGCTCAAGGACAGATACGGGGTTTCGTGGCAAATTGTTCCAACAGTATTGATCAAGATGCTAAAAGACAAGGACACTAAGAAATCAGAAAGAGTCATGAAGGTAATGCTTCAAATGCATAAGCTCGACATAAATCTCCTGGAACAAGCTTATGAAGGAAAACAATAATCAGAAAAATAGCAGTAGCTCTGCAAAACATCGATGGTAGACAGTTCCACATTTGAGGATTTCGATTACGATTTGAGTCAGGTGATAGTGGAATGTATCCATGAGAGTACTACAATATTATTTCAATTGTTCGCATTCTATTTTCTACTAGTTTATTTTCACTTTTGGCATTCCAAAAAACTAATTACGTTCAGGAAGCACATTATGATAACGAGTAGGTTTTTCATCATGCTTCAAGATTAGCCAACAGATATTTTTTTCTATTCTAACGCAAATGTATAGAACAAAGAATATAAAAAAGAATCCTTATTGGTTGAATGGACTGACTATAAAGAAGAATCAAATTTATCGTGAGGATTGCCTTACCTTCATGACCAAAATGAGAAATGTGAAGCTCTTCGTAGACGTCATTGTGACCTCTCCTCCTTATAATATAAACAAGGAATATGGGGTATACAAAGATAACAAAGAGAGAAATGATTACCTATCGTGGTTAAGATTGGTTGCCCAGGCGAGTGCGTCCATTTTGAAAGATGACGGCTCATTTTTTCTGAATATAGCTGGCAGACCAGTTGATCCAACACTTCCGTTCCATGTTGCTAATCAATTTCTGGATTTTGGTTATACACTACAGAATACCATCCATTGGATTAAGTCCATATCTTTCGACCGAGAAGATATTGGTAAGAATAATGAGCTCTATGAAAATGAAACCATTTCAATAGGCCATTTTAAGCCAATAGTTAGCGACCGATATCTTAGCGACTTGCAAGAATACATCTTTCATTTTAGTAAAAGTGGAAGTGTGAAACTGAATAAGCTTAGCGTAGGAGTTAAGTATCAAGATAAAAGTAACATAGGAAGGTGGAAATCTGCAACACAAGACAAACGGGACAGAGGTAATGTATGGTTTATACCTTATCCAACGATACAGAAAGAGAGACCCCATCCGGCTGTCTTCCCTATTAAGCTACCTGAACGCTGTATAAAGTTGCATGGCATTAGAAAGAATACGCTCGTTTATGACCCATTTATGGGAATAGGCAGTACGGCATTGGCCTGTCTTCGACTTGGGATTGACTACCTTGGTACTGAGATTGATCCTCAGTACATCAAAGTCGCAGAGGATTTGATATCAGAGAACATGCAAACATACCTTTCGAGGAATGGTTTCGAATCGAATTACCCAGATTGAGAAAAAAATAACTAGATCGATGTTTCTGTTCTATCCTGCCAACAACTGCAGCAGAATTCTCCATTGAATTGAAATATCTCTGCTGACTTTTTCTTACATGCAATACAAGAGCTCAATACAAGTCAAGCTAATAATGCCAACTAGTAATAAAAGGATCCTAAAGACCGAAGCTTATAACTTTGTAACAGAAGATATTGAAATTAACGTGAGAGGCCTATAGTTTTACGACCAAAGGAGATGCATTAAAACAAAAAAATATGGAAGGAAAAGTATCGCTTACTTATTTTCTAATTCTTTGATTCTTTCCGTTACTCCCTGAACTTCTCTTTCCAGGTCGTCTTTGTACTCTTTTAGCATCGAAACCTTTTCTTCTCTAGTTAAAAAGCTTCTTACCTTTCCAAAGTCTCTACCACTGCTACCACAACCACAGCTTCCATATGTCATATTGGCTATACGATATATGCAATAAGGTGTATTTATATATATCGGATATCCTATATACATAAGCATGCCCAGAGACGGGGACGAAGAATGTTGTGACATGAGAGGGATGTTAGGATTTCTGATCCTCTTTTTACTATCAAAGAAGCCGATGCATGGTCAGGAAATAGCAGATGAGCTAGCAAGGCGAAGAGGCGATAAGCCCAGCCCAGGAACGATTTATCCCGCTCTTAAGAGTCTCAAGTATGCGGGATTTTTGCGTGAGGAAGAGAAAGTAGGCAAAACCATAACATATAGCCTTACACCTAGGGGTACGAAGGCTTTTCACATAGCCAAGAGAAGATTTACTAAGACTTTTCTTGGAGTACTTGGCTGAGAAGTAGTAACTCGGCAGCAACGATCTCTATAAGAAAAATATTCTAAGGTTGTTCTGTGCAGCTGTATGGAGAGCTAAGAAGTGTTGTGATTTGATAATTTCGATGAACTCATCAATTGTTTCATCATTAGCATCAACGAGAAAATCTCCTTCATCATTTCCGATTCATCAATATCTCTATAAGTTATTTTCTTAGCAAATTGAACTATTCCTAATCTTTATAATATAATTTGTCTATCTTTTGATGAATGATGAAGATTATAGGAGCTATGGGAAGTGCCTACTCAATGACCGAGGAGGACGTCGATAGGTTCCTTGAAAGCAAATTGAATCTGCAGCTGGCTACCACTGATGAAATGGGTGATCCTAGCATTTAACCTGTCTGGTTCGAATATGATAAAGACAAGAAAAATCTCTTCATTATGACCCCTAAATCCTCAAAGAAAGCCCAGAATATTTACAGGAAGTCGAAAATCTACTTTTCGATTGACGATGAGAACTTTCCGTACAAGGGTGTCAAAGGTAAAGGCGAGGCAACAATACTGGAAGATAAAAAGAAAATTATGTTGCTCATAGAGAAAATAAATATGAAATATTTAGATCATCCAATAGCCAAAATGCTTCTTGATAATACACAGAATGGAATTGAGGGCGTATTTGAAATCACTCCCAAGTTCTTCTCTACCTGGGATTTTGGGAAGGCTTAAACGACTCAATTCACAGATATAGGTTAGGTGCTAGTCTTTGTTGACGACAACCGTTGCTACTGCTGTTGAGATTTTTGAACGTCAATTCCATGACCAGATACATTGTTTTTATCTCATATCGTCAGTGAATTAGTAGAAAATTAGAAGATTTCACTGGGAAGGGTAAGACATTGAACACGATTTTCATTGGTTTACATTCCTTATTCATATTTTCATTTTGTATGCTTTCATTGTTAGAGACAACGAGTGGTTCTGATATCTGGGCTGTGAATCTTAATGTCTTTGATAACAAGTCTTTATATTCACTAAATACAGGTAATGGAAATGAAGCACTGGTATTGAATGGTGCTACATTAATCGATGGAAATGGTGGTCCCCCAAAAGCTGATTCAGTGGTAGTTATTGGCGATAGCAAAAAAATAATTGCAATAACTAATCAGACAAATTTTCGTGATAGTTTATCATTATTTAATGATGATAGTGGATCACAAATTACCAAAAGAGTTCTTAACCTAACTGAAAAATATATTGTGCCTGGGCTTTTCGATATGCATGCACATATAGCAGGAGTGCGAAAGAACTCTTATGATCAGGCTACGTCCGAAAATATGCTTGAAATGCTTTTAAAATATGGAATTACCACGGTTAGAAATCCTGGGGGCCCTACTAATGAGACAGTACACCTGAGAGAAGAGGTCCTTAATAGGAATCTAAGTGGTCCTGAAATTTTTACAGCCGGTAGACTTCTAAATACTCCTGAATTTCCTATACCATTTGTAGAAAAACAAGTTTATACTGAAGAGGAGGTTAGAGAGGAAGTTCGTAACCAGGCAACAGCAGGTGTAGATTACATCAAGCTATACGTTGGATTGAAACCAGATCTAGTAAAAGCAGCAGTAGATGAAGCTCATAGGCAAGGGATAAAAGTTATTGGACATCTTTATCTTACGTCTTGGACTGATGCCGCAAATCTTGGAATTGATTTCTTAACTCATGGAGTGCCAGTATCCCCCTTCTTATTCCCAGAAGACAAGCAGAGAATCTTTAATCGTACTGGTGGAGGTCCATTTGATCATTCGTTATGGCTTGATCTGGTGGACCTTGATAGTATTGAGATTAGAAATATGATAGAAAGCTTGGTCCAAAACCAGATACCAGTGGATCCTACTCTGAATGTATATGAAGCAATTTTTGTTAGACAAAGTTTTGCTGATCCTCAAAACGAACAGCGTTGGAGTAAGGTCTTGCAACTTACAAAGATGATGCACGATAGAGGAGTAAAAATTCTGTCAGGCACAGACATACCGAACTTTGAACTTGTTCCAGGGGAAAGTCTGCATCATGAGCTAGAATTGTTGGTTGAGGCAGGTATCAATACATCGGATGTTATTAAGATAGCTACCAAGAATGGAGCAGAGGCTCTTAATTTGATGAATCAGACAGGCACTATCGAACCTGGCAAACAAGCAGATATCCTAATTCTGTCAGCAAATCCTGTTGAAGATATAGAAAATACTAAGAGGATTGAAGCAGTCATTTCTAATGGTAGGATTATAGAAAATTCAAATTGAGTTCAGATTGAGTGAACGATACCCTTGTTCTGTAAGACTAGGGAAGTCCCATGCACAGGAAATGTGATCTGTTCATTTCCATTCCCAAGAACGACGAGTAAAGTTTCTGTCCGAATCAAATTCACCTTCAAATGATCCAATCAAATTATTCAAAAACGATAGTTTGCCTTTTGACGAAGTGCTAAAGAAAACGGAACCACTCCAGCTGCTGCTTCCCATTGAACCAAATTTTCCTCGTGAATTATTTAAACAACCTTAAAGTCTTGCCAAACCTCATTAGATATCGGATTGACTAACTTGAGAAGCCAATCTGCTTTGAACGCCAAGTAGTCGGACGGAAATGAATATGCTGTTTTCTCATTACCACTTTCAGATGTCCTAGTCCTCTGTTTACGCTCTAGCTGCCCTCAGAGGTTTTATGTCCCGATATCTCCTTTTTTACCAAATTCACTAACTCGTCAATTTCGTCTTTTGATAAATCTTGTGACTTAACCTCTTGAAACGATTTGATATGATCCATATTCTTTCTAATTATTTCTTTTAGCTGGATCTCCTGTTCTGATCTGACAAATGAGCCAAAGAGTCTATCAGTTGATAATTTTCTTAAGACTATATTTGTGAGTGTATTCCTACGGGAGAGATAGGTTACTGTGGTGTATATCCCGATGAAAATCATATAACATGACAAACCTATGAATGATTTCGATACGACACCAAATGGTGGAATTATACGGTCTTGTAACGGTGGGTGTTGATTTATCGTGAAGAATAATAGCATGCCCAATGCAGAAATTAATAGATAATTCCTGACCAGTATACTCTCCACCCTTAATGCATTCTTTGCGCCTTGTTTTATAATCGTTCCAATAAATGCGTCAACAACGACAGGAGGCATAAATGAACGGTTTGCATACATATCACCAAATACTATTTCCAATTTCTTATATCTTAATATTGGCTCAGTTTCCGTT